>JACDGC010000006.1 GCA_013815535.1 Ktedonobacterales bacterium | reverse complement strand
CCGCCACGAAACGTGGTACCATGAGCGCTGGGGTCCCTTGCGACAGGCGACCAGCAGAACAAGTGGACCCAGGCGATTTGTTGTGAGACACAGAGAGGGACGTATTTTGGATATCAGAGTTCGGAGTTGTACGAACGGGTCTCCATCATCGTGACGACCAACCTGCGTTTCAAAGAATGGAACACGATCTTTGGTGACGAGCGCATGACAGCGGCCTTTCTTGACCGCCTCACGCACAAGTCACACATCCTCGAATTCCTGGGCGACTCGTACCGCTTTCGTCAGCGGCTGCTCCAAGCCAATGGGGCGGATGTGTTGGAGGAGCCGCCAGGGGGAGCGGGACAACCGAGCATCGCCTCGTGATTTTTCCCGCTCCCCCTGGACCCCCTCACTCTTTCCCTGGCTAGGCAAGGGCGCGCTGCGCTGTGCCCAGGGGTGCGGCCCCTGGACTCCGCTCAAGGGACTTCCCTTGAGAATCCCCCACTTGGTCTTGCCACCGTTGGTCCTGGTGCGTGTGCATCCGCGCGACAGTGTCCCTCGGCTTACCCCCATCAATGCGTAATCGCAAACGAATGGGAGGCGCACCTACGGCGCGCCCAGCGACTTCAGCAGTGCGACCATCTCTTGCTCCTGAAAATGTTCCGCCCATCCGAGCGGGGTGGCCTGGTATTTCGGATCGATGGCGGTGAGGTCCGCTCCTCGCCCAACAAGGAATTCCACCATCTGCCTGCTCTTTTTACTCGCCGCCCAGTGGAGCGGCGTCCCTCGACCATCAAAGCCCGACGGTTGGCGATGGAGATGAGCCCCATGGTCGAGGAGGTACTCCGCAGCCTCGACACTACCACCAAGTACGGCGTAGACCAACGCTTGCTCCAATAATTCATCAGCGGGCGACTCTGCCAGGGCAGGGGTATTCACCGGCGGGTGATGCTGCCCGGCACGGGGCAGCAGACGGCCATCGGCCCGGAAAAAGGTCGGCAACAGATCATACCGTCCCATTCCCGAGGCGAGTTCCAGGTCCAAGGTGGCCCCGCGCCGCACGAGCGTTTCTGCGACCTGCGAGCACCCGTACCAGATCGCTTGGGCAAGTGGACGACGATCATTGTTCAATCCATCCACTGGGGTGCCTGCGTCGATGAGGAGTTCGGCCAGGACGGCATCGTCGCAACTCGCTGCCCATTGCAATGGGGTCTCGCCCTTCTCTGGGTCACCAGCGCGGGCATTGACATCCGCCCCGGCACGGATCAAGGCTACCCCCGTCTCGCGCTCACGCGGACAGTGTCCTGGCCAATCGCACAGGTGGAGCAGCAGCGTACGTCCCCCAAGCGATGGGGCATTCGCAAGGGGAGCATTTTCCCGTAATAAACGGGTAAGTGTCTCGACATCTCCCGTTTTCACGGCCTGGACAGCGGTAGGGAAAACATCGGTCAAAGCCGTGTCCTGTGGGACGGAGTCTGCTCCATCGGGCGCAATATCACTCATGATTGCTTCTCCTCATTTCTGATGCCAGATCATGGCAATGAGAGGGAACAACACTCTCATCTGCAACGGTATTCTTTTTGCGGCAAGCAATGTCGTAACGGTCCACTAACCAAACAACTAAATTCCTTCTCCTGATAACAATAGCCTGAAAAACGAAGAGAGCGCATCGGCACGTTTTTCATCAGGAGGAGCAGCGATGACTCCAGCGGACACCACGACCGAGAGCCTGGTGCTCTCGACGAGTCCGAGGCGCTATGTCATTGGCGATCCCGCGTGTCGATGAAGCATGCTCCTGGCGCTTGCTGGGGGTAAGCCGAGGTAAGCCCAGTCGGGGGTAAGTCAGATATCCCACCAGCAATCCCCCCGAGACGGAGGATACAATCGGCAAAGACGAGGGCCAGGAGCACGCGATGCGTCCCCACCTTCACCGGCAGCGCGATTTGATAATGCGAGCAGCATGAGTAACACATGCTGCTCTTTCTGTCTAACATATGTGGCAATCGAGTCGCGGCATGCTCCCCGTTGTCACTATCACATGCTGCCCTTCTCGATCAGCGTATACACCCCCCTTCCCCGGCCATCACGCCGACCCAAAGCGTGTACGCCCCTCGACGAGCAGCGGGAGGCCCTCGAGGTCGCGGTGGACCTTTATGCGCGCCGCCTGTGGCAGACCCGTGGCTATCCTGGACGGGACTATCTCAAGCGGCGCGGCATCAGTGATCGAACGGCGCGGGAGCATCGCCTGGGCTATTGCGATGGTGATGATCTGAGCGACCTGGTTGCGGAACTACGGCGTCGTCATATTCCCGCGCAGGCAGCACTGGATATCGGCCTCATCGCTGGGAAGACGGGCAAGGAACGTTTTGTCCAACGCATCACCATTCCGGAAATTCGCGGTGGTCAGGTGCGTTGGCTGACGGGCCGCCACTTGCAGGACGTGGACAATAAATATCTCAACGTCTATGGTCCGCGCCACCTGCTCGGGGCGGATGCCCTCTATGACCGAGGTGAAATCCTCGGCGACGAGGGACCACTGAACTGGTTGACGTTGCGCCAATGGGGGCTGCCCGCCTTCAGCTTTGTCGGCGGAACGATGCCAGACGAAGGCTATCAGTGGCTCACGGCGGCGGGGCGCGTCTACCTCCCTTTCCAGCGGGATCTCCCTGGCTGGACGGCGGCGCGTCGGCTTGCCCCCATCCTCGACGCCCAAGTGGAGTTACTCTGCCTCCCCGCCGAATGGCGTGGGCGGCGCATTAAGGATGTCAACGATCTCATCCGTGATGGGTTCGATGATGCTGCGGGCTATCGCTGCTTCACCGCGTGTGGCCGAGCGGCCATCCCCTGGCATGAGCGGTATCTCGCCATGGATTTTCAGGACTTGCCCATTCTGCTTCCCGCCGCCCGCTAAGCCTGGTGCGTAATGCGGCAAGCAGCTGAGCCACTCCTCGATATATGCCCATTCTCGCGGACGCGGGGGTGGGCTTCGTTGTGACGATCTTCGTCACCAGAAAGGTTATCGCATCATGCTTGCTCAAACGTTGCTCGTATCCCTGCGAACACTCTGGCCCTCCCTCGCGCTCTTTATCGTGCTCGCTGGGATCGGTTTGCTCCTCGTGCGTCATGAGGGCGATTGGTGCCTGCGCAAACTCTGGCGCGGCCTGTTGGTCGGTTTGCTCCTCGTGCTGTTCGTCGTCGTCGTCCCCTTGATCCTGCGCCACGCGACCACCCCGTAATGCCTTATGCTGCGCCACCAGCCGATGCGTCTCGCTCGTGGCGCAGCCTTTGCCCACGTTTCAGGAGAAGTTGTTGTGCCCAACTATTGTGCAAAATGTGCGGATCGCGCCGTGGCGTATCGTGCCACGGCCCTGCTCTACCTCGATCAGGCGACACGTACCCTCGACCGCTTGCGTGAGCGCCTGCGTCAGCATCCCCCACTGGCCGAGATTTTGGCTGGTCCCTACCTGCATGCCGATCTCCTGCATAGTTCACTGACCCCACGCGATCTCAGTCGTATCGTGGCCTTAGGCCAGGCGATTGCCAGCAAGCCATCTGCTGATCGGGAGAGCTACTCCCTGACCGTGCGGTACACCTTTCCGCCAACTCTGCCGGAGCGGCCTTTCCCCCTCACGTACCACGCGGTCATCGTCTATACCTGGCCACCCCCACCCCAGCAATGGACCTGCTTTTTGGTACGGCTGTATGAACCGACAGCCTGGTTTGATGAGCAAGGTTATCGGCTCTGTTGGTGCGCGCACCCCAACGAGGAGTAATGTGATGTATACTGAGAATCAAAAACTGGAGGAGAGCTCCATGCCTAACTGTCCGCATCTTACGACCCTGCCGTTGCCCCACGGCACGGTCCATCAGGTTCCTGTCCGCGTGGCGCACCACCCACGCATTATCCTCGTCGAGGATTTCCCCGCGCGCTACTGCCCGGACTGTGGGGATATCTTCACCGACCTCGGCTGGGATATGGCGGTTCAGCAGGCCATCGAGCGCCGCATGAACCAGGGCGAAACCGTCACCAATGTCATTCCCTTTGCCGATCTCCAGGTGACCGAGCCAGAAGCACTCTGCATCTGATCGACGCCAGCGACCGCATGCCCGGATGGTGGGATGAATGTCCACCATCCGGGCATTTTTTTTTGTGGGCGCCCCCTGGATCGCGGCACCAATGTCCTGCTGCTGTGCGATGCCGGTGTGTCAGCTGTCGGCGGTCCACGGAACGAGCGCCCGCGCGTCTACGCCATGATGCCAGCAACAACAGCTCAGTTTCCCTGATGTTTCCCAGGGGGCTTCAGGAGCTCCCCTCGTTTACTCTTTCCCGCCGCAGTCCCGGACTGCGGCGGTTTTGTTTGCAAGGAGTTTGGCTATGAACATGACCTCGTGTGTCACCCCACTCGCGCAAGCCCTGACCCTGTTTGCCCAAGAGGAGCGTTGTGAGGGGCTGCGCTCGGCAACGGTGAATGAAGTGGTCGCCTGCAGCGGCTTGTCGCTCCGCACCGTCCGCGTGTTGCTCGAACGCCTCGTCGCCGCTGGGTTCCTGATCTGGTATGGTCCGCTGGCACGCTGCACCGCCTGTGGCACCTTGCGCCAGCTTGCCGATGCGGCCAACGTCTGCTCCTGTGGGCACCCCGACGCCCACAGCGTGATCGAGGAAGCGTATCGTCTTGTCCAACCGCTGCCCGCTCTTCCCCAACAGGGAGGACGGAGTGCGCTCACGCTCAGCATGGTCGCTAATGCGGTGGCGGGCGGATCCCTCACCGATGGCTACAATGGGGTCTATAACGCTGGCGCGCAGTTGCCCGGGGGGCACGTGTTGCCGACGGTCCTCCTGGCAGAGCCCAACTCCTGGTTGGTGACACCCATTCTGGGGCGCATTGCCTTTGAAATCTATGACGCCCGTACGGCCACGGCCAGCGAGTATGCCGCGCCACGCATTGCCGCAGATCTCGGCGGCTGGGAGCGGTACGCGGCCCTGCGCGAACTCGAAGCGGGTGATCCCGATCCGGCTCAAGTCGTTGCGCTTCTCGATGCCTGCTCCTCGTTCGCCGATCTCCCCCGCTTACCCGCCTTGTGGTCTGCGACGGCAGCGATTGGCCGCATTGGCACGAGCTGGGACGACCGCAGTTACCGGCAGGCTATGTGGGATGAAGTGACGACGGATGTCGCGCCCATGCTGACGGGGAGCTGCCCCATGACGTTGGTGCAGCGCTCTGGGACGCTCTATACCCTCCCTGAACAGAGCGCTTGGCGACTGTATAGCGCGTGTGTGGGACGGTTTTGCACCATCTTTGCCTTCCCCCTCACGCACCTGCGGCACACCCCCGTGCGGGCCTACCGGGGGGAATGGTGCTTGACAACCACCCATTTACTGTTGCGCTCGGCCGCCGATGCGCTGGCGGTGTGGCAGTCCATTGGAGGATGGTGAGCCATCGAGAGGCTGCCCCAGGGATACCAGGTTCTGGGGCAGCCAAGCATGCCGTGAAGATATGGTCTGTCATGACGCGCTACCTTGCTCACCTGCTGGATGGAGGCCATGGTTGCCAATGCTGGCGCGCCTGCCAGTGGTGTAACACGCATCTTGATCCGCGTGGCTACCACGCCGTCGTCCTGATGGTGGCCGACAGCTGCTCATACGCTTCCCATTCCTCGGTTGACACTGGCGTGCAGTCCTTGGCTGTTGACGCTGTTCCGCCCTGGCCTTCGGAGGAACGCCAGGGCATCGCTGATTGGAAGGTCCTGATGCCACATGATTCAATCTGTGCTCCTTGTTGGCAGCACGGAAGTGCCATTGAACGCCACCTGACACCCTACCAAATGCGCGTGCTGCTGCTCGCCTATCTCCCCGTCCTCACGGGTGAGCCGCGTCCGTGGCAGCCACAGGTGCCCCAACAGGGTGCCGAAGCCGAAGGATTGGTGCAGGTGGCGCTCCTCTTCCCACTGCCTCGCTCTATCGGGGCCTATGGCGTGACGCCACTGGGCCAAATGATCCTCTGGTGGCACCTGTGGCGCGCCTGTCCCCGCGACCTGCTGGTCTGGCTCCTCGCGCAAGCGGAGGGGGCCGACGCGCCAGCGCATGAGCGAGGGTGCCCGGATGTCTGAGTCTTCGTCGCCCCCCCTCCCCTGGTGGCGGAAACGCGCGAGGCCGCCCTGGCACGATCTCTTGCTGGTTCGCGCGCAGCGACGCGATTGCCTCCACCTGGTAACAACTGACCCATTGGGCGCGACTGATCCCATCCGACGTGTCGTCTCGGTTCATCCTGCTGGCATCCCGTTCCCCGTCGATGCCGATCTGCCGCGGGTCCGGGGCGCACCGGCGGGTGCGCGAGCGTTTCCGCTGGTCATGTCTTGTATTGAGATCGATCAGGAAGCTGGGGACATCCTCCATCGTGGCCGTAAGCGAGCAGGGGACCACAACAAGCCTGGCCGAATCGAGCGCCGGCAAGTCGTCACTTCCCCCGCATGCGCTGCAGTCTTTCGCCTGGTCGGCGATGTGCTGTGGCCGCAGCAGGCGGATCAGGGAGGTGGGCTACGCCTGGGCGAATTCAAGGTGGGGACCCTCCTCAACCGGTCGGCGGAGATGTTGGCCCCGATGGCTGCGGGTGAGCTATCGCCGGAGGTCCGCGCCAGTGTCGCGACCATGAGCGGCATCCCCGGCGTTGGTGGCCGCAACGATTTTTGGTGCAGCACATACGCGGCCGCCGCAGGCGTCCAGCAGCAACTGGCGTGGATGTTCCCGATAGCATGTGCGGTGAGAACCACGCGGGGGGTGTTCCCCCCTGATCCCAACGGTATCCCGCCCGCGCACGCACGAGCACCGCCGCCATACCTGTGAGTGTTCGACGCGATGGTGGGACGCGCTCCGCTTGAGAAAAGTCCTCCCGTCCCGTGCTGACCTAAAATCGCCGCACGCTTGGCTGTGCGGATCGGCCACTGGCACGATGCCAGCAGCGGTGTCCGATGGCAATGTGTCGCGCAGCGCGCGCGGACCGCTCGCCGTTCCACCAGCGCTCGCGGAGAAAGAGTCCACAACGACCCCTGGCCCCATGCGTGAGAAGGAAGGTGCGGTGATGTCAACCGTCATGCCCCCCAACCACGAGCCGCCACCAGAGCAGCCTGCGGCGGATCTGTGCCCCCAATTTACCTGCCAACGTTGCTGCCAGCCCTATCCCGCCTGGCAGCGGATGATCTACCATCACCAACAGTTGTGCCTCGCCTGCATTCTTGCCATTTTGTCCGCTCGCGGGAGGTCGCCCTCCTCGCGCGAGGTATAACGCCCGCGACGTACCTCCGGCAGCGCTGAGCGTGCCGGCTATCTCCACTTGTGTCGACCATCTGCTTCAGGGCAGATGGTCGCGTGTTTTTGTAAGGAGGACTACCATGTCTACCATCTTCGTGACGCTCCTCGTCACCGTGTGCACCTTACCTATGCTGACGCTCATCCTGCTCGCGTTCGCCTCGTATGCCGCTGCGCCGCGCCGCCGTCTCTTGTTAGCGTTGCTGGCACTGCTCGTGATCGCGGTCGGGGAGTGGAGTTTGCCTTTAGGTCTCTGCCTGTTGTTCGCCGTTGCCATCCTGGCGCGCGCTGATCTGCTCGCTTCCTGGCAGACCATGCGAGCCCAGTGGCGCTGGCCCTGGAGCCAGCGGCGTGTCTGGCGCCAGCAGCACGTCTGGTGGCGGCGTGCCCAGGTTGGGCTGGAACGGCTGCTGCTTCAGATACACAGCATCCGACGTCTCGGTGGGGTACGCCCTTGGGTGGCTGCCCAGGCTTTGCGGTTGGCCCTCGCCTGCACCCCGCATTATTGGTCACAAGGCGCGCCAGCCATGCGCGGCATGCTGGGCATTCCCCTCACCATGGGCAACATCACCGGGCGCACCCCGACCATTGACGAAGCGGCACAGGCCCTCAAGCACGTTCACCTCATCGTGGATGCCCAAAATGATGGCCCTACCGAGCCTGCCCTCCCCGTTACGCGCTAAGAATCCCCGGGAATCCACGGATCCCCTCAGTGTCTGTGCCCCACTGGCGCTTGAATCGCCAGTGGGGCAGTTATTTGGAGAACATGATGAACGCTTTTCGTTGCCGTCCCGCCTTGTATACCTATCAGGCGCCGCGCATTGCTCCGGACGTCGTGGCATGGGTGTGGTCGGCGGCCCTTTGGCACACGTATGGTTTGCCGCCTGGAGCAACGATCGAGGAACTGGCAAGTTCTGTGCCCCTCCTCGATATCTCGCTGGTTGGCAGCGTCCTCGTCTGTGGTCGCCTGGCCGTAACGGCACGCGGCGATCTCTATCAGCACGTCTTGTTGCGTGTCGGCGCCGGTGGTCAACTGGATTGCTGCCTTCCCGCTCCTTTGTGTGCGCTCGCTCTCGCCACTGGTATGCGCCTCCAGCTTTCGGGCTGTCTGGATCAAAGGTATCCTCAGCCATTGTTCATCGCACGCACGTGTGTCAGCGAGGCGGTGTTCGTATGAAAGAACCGTTCGATTGGCACGCGATCCCGGAATGGTTGGCCGGCACGCTGAATGATGCAGCGGCGCTGCGACGGGCCTACCAAGATGCCGCACAACGACAGGCCTACGATGTGGATGTCCCCCTCTGTCCGTTGCTGTGGACCAATCAGGTGGAATTCGTCGCCTACCATGATCTGGCGAACGCCTTGAGCCTTCCTTGGCCGATGATTGCGACCAGATTCTGGCAGGGACGCGAGCGCCATCCTTCCGCGCCGACCACTGATCTCTTGTGGGATGCCTTTCATCCGGCGTGGCCGAGCGTGCTGCGTCATTGGGAAGCCGTGCTGGAGTTACATGGGATCACGCTGCGGGTGGAACGCCAGGGGGAGGTCTGGCAGCTCATTGCGCGCGTCGACTTTGTCATGTTGTCTGAGTGGCAGGTACATGACGTTCCGACGGCGGGGTATCTCGTGGCCGCTGCGGCGCGTGCAGCGACCTTGTATGTCATCCGCAGCAAAGCGGCGTTCCCCCTGCCACTGGACCAGGCAGCTCGTATTCTCTCACCTGATGCGCTGGCAACGTTTAAAGCCACGGGCTACTACGTCCACCCGGTGGCGCGCGATCTCACCTCGGCGGCCGCCGTCCTCGCGCGATGGGAGCAATGGACCGATGAGGCTGCGGCGTGGTTGCCCTTACACCTCGCCGCAGGTGGGACGTTCGTCGACGGAGACGGGCAGCTTATCAGCCTGCTTGGGATGTCGTTCGCAGGATTGGTAGGCACTCGCCAGGATGGGCGTGATCGCATCCGTGATTACCGTCGCTACACCTATCGTTATCGCCGTGATTGTGGCGTCCTCAGTCTCGCGCGCATGGGGCAACGGGTGGCGCTGCTCTATGCCTGAACGGATGTGGCATCAGCTGATGCCCCGTAGGACCACCCGCTTGGGGATCTTTCCTCTTAGGGGAGCAGTTTCCCTGGTAAAGCGCAGGGGCTGGTTTCGTGATGAGGCCAATAGTTTCCCCCATCGCTGGGTGTGGCTGGGCGTACCAGCCGCTCCGTACCATGCTCGCGCGCCGCCCCGCGGAGGACTCCCACGTTTGCCGGAACGGTAGTGTCACCTTGGGGTATGTCAGCCCCATGCCATGAAACAATGAAAGGTTTCCGACGTATGCCTTGCAATTTGGCGATCAGTATTACGAAGGCCTGCATCCCTGACGAACAGGTGCAGGCGTTGTTCACCCCACCCATCGTCACCTCCCTCCTACAGTCGCTGCTGGTGGCGCAAGGGTACACCGAGCGTGCACAGAGCTTTGCGGACAGCGAGCTGGACACGTATTTCAGCATCCAAACGCTGGCGAACGACCTGGTCCAATGCCGGATTGGCGGCTACTTTGGCATCGACCTCTTCGTCGAGCGCGGCCAGGTCACCGTGAATGGGACCTCTGCCGATCAGCGGATGGCAATCGAGCGTTGGCAGGCACTCGTCTCCCAGCTCTTCCAACGCGCGGCAGGGGCGCTGGTTGCCACCCAGTTGCAATCCCGCTTGCAGCAACTCTATGGCTCTGTTACGACGGCTCAGGTGCTGATCGATCAGGGTGATGGCGAGGCACACCCCGTCACCCGTTTCACGCTTCATCTCTAGAGGAGGTTGCCTAGCATGGATATCCAGATCTTTGTGTTGGATGGTGGCCAGATCCAAATCATGGTCGATGGGCCAGAGGTGTCCTTCGCGGATGCCGCTCAGGCTACGGCTAATCTCATCGCCCGCTTACAGGCGTTGGGATTTCCCATTGAACAAACTAGCGCTATTGAGCAGCATAAGGCCGGCGTGGAGCATGTCCACGTCACAGGAGCGGTCCATGTCGAACACTGACCAGGCGCTCCACGTCCCAGCCTGGTTTCGTCGGTGCCTGACGAGTTATCAGGCGGGGGAGGCGACGTGCTTTCTCTTGCATGGGGATATCTCGGGCTATACCGCGGTACACCAAGCCGATAGTACGACCTATCTGCCCCAGCGCGTGTTTGTCCAGACCGCCTTGGCGGCCATGAATCCTACCGCTGGGGGACGCGTGGTGATCGTGTACGACCGGGCGCGGGGGATTACCTTCCCTATTGATGTCAAGCGTCAGCGGCAACCTGATCTTCCCCAGGATGTGCAACGTAAACAAGCGCTGGAGTGGTTGGCGCGCGAGCCGTCGGGCAGCTCCGCGACGCCACGCGACCCGGTGAGTGCCGCGCTGGCGGGTTTGGCTCCGCAACCCATGACTGGCGATCGCTTTGCGGAAGCGCGGCGTCCGGCGGATGCGCTGGCCCTGTTGGGCGAGTTGCTGCGCGCGCCCAAAGCCCGCGAGCGGGTCGCCATTCTCCTTGACTACGGCGACTATCTCGTGCCACCGGCGGATAAAGCGATGTTGAGCCCGGATGATCGCACCATCCTGGTGATGCTCCTCAGCTGGGCGGCGGATACGTCGCTTGCCGAGCAGAACAATCTGGTCTTCCTCTGTGCTGACCGGCTCGATGATCTGCATCCGGATTTGCGGGCCAGCGGCAGCGGGTGGAAAGCCGCTGAGATTCCGCCGCCCGACCGGCAAGAGCGGGTGGCGTATCTCGCCTGGTGCCAACAGGAGTCGGGGGCTGATCAGGTTCCCTGGCAGGATGTCGAGGTCGGTGACATGGCCACGATGACCGCCGGCCTCAACTTGCGCCATCTCGACGATATTTTGCTCCTGGGTGCGCAGGAAGGCGGCGTCTCCCGGGGGTTGGTCAAACGCCGGAAAGACGAGATCATCGCCGCCGAATTCAGCCGCGTGGCTGAGATGATCGAACCCTTGCCCGAAGGGTTTGGCGCGCTCGGTGGGGTGGACTATCTCATCGCGTTTCTCCGCGACGAGATCCTCCTGCCGTTGCGCCGGGCGGACCGCGATGTGCCCAAAGGGGCTTTGTTCGTTGGCCCGCCAGGGACGGGCAAGACCTTCACGGTGGCGGCCCTCGCCAAAGAGGTCGGCTTCAATGCCGTTGCGCTGCGCGCGGAAAACATCTTAGGCGGCATCGTGGGCGAGTCGGAGCGCAACCTGCGCCAGTTCTTCACCTTCGTGCGGGCGCTGGCACCCACGCTGGTGTTTGTCGATGAGCTCGACCAATCCGACATGAGCCAGCGGGGGAACGGATCGGGCAATCCGGTCGCTGCCAACCTGTTCAATAGTATGCTCCAGTTCATGAGTGACGAGCGCTTGCGCGGCCAGGTTATCGTCATCGGTGCCACCAATCGGCCCGATCTCATTGATTCGGCCTTGCTGCGACCAGGTCGGTTTGACCGGATCATTCCGGTGCTGTTGCCCGAATCCGATGCCCGCCGTGGCATGCTGCTCGCTCAAGCCCGCGCGCAAGGGAGCGTGGTGTTCGTCGCAGAAGCGTTGGACTACCTGGTCACGCAAACGGATCAGTATAGCGCAGCCGATCTCGCCTATCTGGTGCGTAAAGCCCGCAAATTGGCCGAACGCAGCGACGTCGCGAGCGTGTCGCTGCCGCTGGCCCAGCAGGCGTGTCGGGAGTACCGCACGAAGACCCCAGAAACGGCCGATTGGTATACGCGGTTGGCGCTGGCGGCGTGTAACGATCTGGCACATTTACCCGAACGCTATCGTGCCCTCCTTGCCACCCCCGCAAGCCGGCCTGAACCCCCGGAGTCGCCCGACGGGATGGCGGCCACGCGCCGTCGGCGACGGGCGGTCTAACACTGCGCCTCCATTGATTGTACTGGCCAGGGAACAACGTTCCCTGGCCGTGTTGTTGTCCCCCGAGGAGGACGAGTATGTCTCTTGAAACCACGGATGCCGTCACCCGTGAAACCGCATTAGCGGAGATCCTGGGTGGCGCACAGGCCGTGCGCCCTGATGTGGCCAACCTTGCGCGGCGCGGGGTCATCGTCACCCTTTCGATCCGGCGCTGGCGCGCGCAAACGAGCTTGCGTTTCGACGATTTGGGCATGACCATTGACGATGCCACGATCCGCCAGGTGTTGGCAACCATCATGACGCTCGGCCAGAAACGCCTGTTGCCCCGGGACCGACGCTTGAAACTGGAGCAGGCGGAGGCCGAAGGGCGGCGCATCTTGGAGAAACACTCTTTTGCCACCCCATGGGGACGCTTCGTTCCCGTGACCGCTTATTTCCGTTGGAAGGAGGAGAATCAGCGTTGCCAGGGGGCGTATTTTGCGCTGCGTGATGCACTGGTCGCGGATTATGCTGGCATCGTGGCTGAGGTGATGGCTCAATATCGGGTGGCGGCCAGCCATGCCTATGCGGTCTTGTGTCAGACGACCCCGGACACGGAAGCGGTCTATGGGGCCGAAGACGCGTACATCGCCGCGTTTTGTGATCAGATCCGTGCCCATATCCCGTCGGCGGAGGCGATCGCGGCAACTTTTGCGTACACCACGAGTTTCGCGTACATCGATGTGCCGCTCAACGAGGGCATCGTCGAACCAGCGGTGGCCTTGCCCTCCTTGGAAGTGGGGCGTATCCCCGACCCCGCTGAACTGCAAGAGCGGCAACTGCTGGCAATGAATCGCGAGGTGC
The DNA here is from genome assembly GCA_013815535.1 of Ktedonobacterales bacterium. Classification (GTDB taxonomy): domain Bacteria; phylum Chloroflexota; class Ktedonobacteria; order Ktedonobacterales; family JACDGC01; genus JACDGC01. The sequence continues at coordinate 16,447 of JACDGC010000006.1, read as the reverse complement.
TGGGCGATCTCCGGTCGCGCAAAACTGCGGAGGTTGATCGGTTCCTCACCGATCTGGTGACGCAGCTGCGTGGCCTTATCTACGAAGTGGCTACCGATGTCCTGACGAGTATGCAGCGGAACCAGAAGCTCGCACGCGGCTCCACGCGACAACTCAAGCGTCTGATCACGCAGATTAGTCAGTTGAACTTCTATGGCGACGCCGATGTCGAGCGCATGTTGGATCGGTTGCAGGCCACGATTGACCTGCCAGCGCGCAAGCGTGATATCGGTGCGCTGGAAGATCAACTGCGGGCCATCGCCACGGTGACCCGGCTCACGCTGATGCAGATCGGCGAACCGCCGCGGAGTGGTCGCGAGCTGGCCATTCCCGATCTGCCCACGGGCGACCAACTGCATCGTGCCCGACGGATGCTGCAGCTCGACGCCGAACTGGATCTCGCGGTGGTGGCCATCCCTGGACGTAGCCCACGGCAGGTGCAACTCGATTTCGCGTTTCCCGCGGCGGCGGCGCTTGCGTCCAGCTAAGCACCCACGCAGATGGTGATCCCTAGGTTGTGCTGCTAACCAGGGGGATCATCGGTCACATGCTCGTGCATATGCGCGCAAGACCAAGCAAGCGTGTAGCACAACCTCCAGCGTTACGTGCATGTGCTGCTTGTATGGCGATGTGGCCTGCGTCAGTTATCCACTGACCCCCATATCTGCTCCGTTCCCACCATTTTTTGAAAACAGGGCCCCACTGATTTCTAGAGTCAGCGGGGCCCTGTGTGTTTGCATGGAAAGGATCATCATGGCTCGTAAACGACGCGGCTACCAGAATATGCCCAAGCATCTGGTCGCTGAAGGCCCGCAATTGCCAGCGATCTGGAGCGAATCCGGCTTCATCGCTTCGGTCAATGCGTACATCATCGGGACGGAACCCTGTCCTGATAAAGAGGCACCCCTGTTTTATCTCTCGCTGGTCTCCAAGAGTGGCCAACGCCCACGCGCCGTTACCGCCTATTTGATGGCGAACGCGACGCGGAGCAAAAGCAACGCCAACCACCTCAATTATGGCAACGCCACGCTGAGCGATTTGCATGGCAAAGTTGCCTTGGCCCACTATAGTCCTTCGCTCACCCGTGAGCAGCTGGGATACAATCTGCACTGGCGCACGCGCGCGCACCATGTCGGCAATGGCTTGCAAATGATCCTCGAATCGGATCTGCTCACCTGCTTCGATCCCGCCCAGCTGGATCAGCCACCGCCCATGACGCTCGATGAGTGGGGCGCTTTTCGTCGCCAGCCCGTTTTTGTGCTATTACGCTGGCATTCCGATGATGCGGATCCTCCCGCGCTGGCGTATCGCTACCTGCGCTATCTCGCCAAACGGGTCCCCCCGTTGCCAGCTGTGGCTGAGTGGGCCCCCTTTCTCTGGTCGCGCGCCGTCGCGCGTGGGGATGTAACGCCCCTGACTGCCTGGTGCTTCGATCCCTCCACCCAAGTGGATGAATATGACAGCTTCGCCCCGCTGGCGCATACCTTGGGTCCGGTCTTCACGGGGGCCTACCTGTGTCGCCCTGATCTGCCGCGTGTGCAGGAGGACCTGCGTGATGGGTTGCGGAGCGGCTGGCGGAGTGAGGAGGGACAGTAGATGGCGCGCTTGCAAGATCAGGCGGAAGGCGGCTTCATTCCAACGCCGCGCGTCGTCCTGTCCGCCATTGCCCAGCACCTCACGTTCACCCCGACCGCGCATGGCATGTATCCGTATCGCTTGCTGGATCCCGTCATCGGCACGGGAGCGGTGGCAACCTTGGTCACTGACCTCATTGCGGGGACGTCACAGCCGCTGCGCTGGCGTCGCGCAGATGGCGATCGCGATACTGGCTGGACCTATCGCGAGGCACGGCCCCCTGTCGAGATCTATGGTGTCGAGATCCAGAGCGAACGGGCCGAGCAGGCACGCGCCTGCTGTTGCCCCAAAGGTCTCCTGGTTGAGGATTTCTTCGATACCACCATCGATGATGGCGCCTTCTCCTGTGTCTTTGCGAATCCCCCCTATGGATTGGAGGTCAAAACGACCGGTCCGGCTCGTCGGTTGGAGCTGCGGTTTTTGCAGCGCGTCACCGCCAAACTCCGTGGGGAAGGCATCCTTATCTGGATCGTGCCGCAGGAGCAACTCCGCGAGGAAGCCGAGTATCTGGCCAGCTGGTATACCGATCTGCGGTGCTGGCGGTTTTCCGACGAGCCGTGGGATGACCCCGAGGTGTCCGAGAGCGTGCAAGGCCAGCCCATGTATGCGGCGTATCACCAGGTCGTTGTCCTGGCGCGCCGCAGGTGGAGCGCGGTGCCGCCCGATGCCGCTGCGGTCGCTCAGTTCGTGAGCGCAGCGGATGCTGGCAGCGCTTTAGGGGTGTTACCTGCGACGTGTCCGCCTGGACAGCAATTGGCGATCCCCGGAGGGTATGCGACCACCATCGATTTTGCCGCGCATCTCTTCAACCCCCGTCATATTGCGACGTTGGCCAGTGTTGCCGGCAGTGGGGTCTGGGGAGATGCCACCTATCGCGCCCAGCGGCAACCAGGCCCGACGTCCATGGATGTCCTCTATCGGCCCTTTTTACCCCCCCTGGTGGGACAACTTGCGTCGTTAGCTACCATTGGCCTGCTCGATGGTGAGGAACTCATCGGGGAAGATGGGACGCAGATCCTCCTCAAAGGCGATTGTACGAAGCGCCCGGTGACGGTGGTCGAAGTCGAAGAGGATGGGACGGAGACCACGACGATCACGGAACGCTTCGAGATGCAGCTCTTCCTCGTTGATCAGACGACGGGCATCTGGTCGCAAATCCAATTAGGTGAGGAGGTGGTGCAACTCGAGGGGTGGCCCTGTGAGGTCGTCGCCTGGGAAACCTTCCTAGCGAATTTTGGGCAGGCGCTGGCCGAAGCGGTGGCGCGGAAATGTCCCTCGCGCTATACGCCCGGTTACCTCAACTGGCTCCCCGCGATCTGTCATACGCGACCAGGGATCGGGGTCCAAAACTACTTCGCGGAAGCCATCGCCCAGGCCATTCGCGGGCAACGTCGCACCGCGACTGACTCGGGCATGCGTCGCTTCGACCGGTTCCTGGTGATTGGCGAACCGGGCACGACGAAGACGGCGACGGCGGCCAAAGCCCTGTATTGGGCCTCGCAAGAGGTGCATGGCGGCATCCCGCCGCGGGAGCAACGTCCGGAGAAGCAAGACTTCACCCCAGCCTTAGTCCTCTGCCCGGAAAATGTCGTTGAGCAGTGGCAAGAGGAACTCGAGGCCACCATTCCTGGGGTGCGGGTGGTCATCCTCGATGCCTATCGCACCGCCGCGGAGATGACCCAGTTTCGCCGCTTCGACCCGGAGTGTCGTCAGCCACACTTGACGGTGATGGGCTGCATCGACCGGGTGGGCATCCTCATCACCCGCGCGATCACTGACTGGCGGGCGGCGTGCCAGGAAGCGCAACGAGCCAGGCAGGCGCGGCCTCCCAAACCCTGTTTCGTGGCCATCCTGGGTTTTAGTGCCGCGAAGCTGGGCAGCGCATGGACCCCGCGCTACCAACTGCGGATCCTTCGTCACACGACGCTCAGCGAGGAAGCTGATGGTGTCGGGAGCGTGCGGCTGATCGAGAAGACGCAGGCGACGCGTGGTGCCGATGGGCGACCGCTGGTGGTCCCCTGCTGCCCCCGCTGTGCTACCCCCATCGCGCCCCTGGACCAAGATCAGACGGACGTGCCCTACTTGCGTGAGGACCAGATCGGCTGCGAGGTCAAGCGCAGCTGCCAGCGCTGTCATGAACCACTCTGGCAGATGGTGCCGGATGTGAGTACCGCTAGCTTGGATTGGCAAGCGGTGCCCCCGCCCTTGTCTCGCGATCTACGGGACGAGCCCAGCGTCCCGATGCCGATTCCGGAGTATGACGTGGGGGCGCAGCGGATCATCCGCTATGCGCCGGTGGTTACGGCGCAGGATTATCGCCGCTACCCAGCGGCGGAATATCTGCGCTGGCGCTGGAAGGGGCTGTTCACCACGGTGATTGCGGATGAAGCCCATCTTTTGGCGGCGCAGAGTTCCGCGCAAGGGATGGCGACGGACGCGTTAGTCGTGGCCTGTGGTCACCACCCGACCCTCATCGGGATGACGGGCACCCTGAAAGATTACGCTTCGTCGATGTTCTCCTTGTTGTGGCGGTTCAATCGTCACGTGCGCACCCGTTTCCCCTACGGCGGCCCCGGCCTGCGGCGGTGGCTGACCGATATGGGCATGCAACAGAAAGTGGAGATTCGCCCCCCGGCGCGCCAAGATGGGGCCTTGACCAATCGGCGGGAGACGCGGCGGGTCATGCGCGAGATTCCGGGCTTCTCGCCCGCCATCCTGCTGTATGAAGAGAATGCCATCTTTCCCAAACTGGCGCACATCGCGCCCGCGTTGCCACCGCTCACCGAAGAGGTGCGGCGCGTGCCATTGGGGAAGGTCCTCGGCCCAGCGTATCGCCGTTTCGAGGCGGAAGCCACGGATGCCCTCTACCGCGAACTTGCCCACCACCAGAATGGCGGGTTAGCGAGCTGGTTTCAGGGCATTTCCATCTGGCCGAACCTCCCCTGGCTGGCGCAGCGGGTGCAGAACCGGCGCGTTGGCACCCTGTTGGCGGTGGCTGAACCGCTCCCGGCTGACCTGATCTTCCCCAAGGAACAGGTGATCCTCGAACTGGTGCGCGAGCATCTAGCCCAGGATCGCCGGGTCTGCATCCTCGTCGAGAACAGCAGTGATGCCTATGATGTGCCTGGTCGGTACGCCGCATTGCTCCGCGCCGATGACGCGCGCTGGCAAGCTGAGGAACCGGTCACGGACACGAGTACGACCGCCGGGCCATCCCGTCCCCCCAACCATGTCTTGCAGGTGGTGGAACTCACGAGTGGCAAGGTCGCGACCCGCAAGCGCCAACGGTGGATCCGCGAGCAGATTGCGGCGGGATGCAATGTCCTGATCTGCCAGAGTGGGCTGGTGCATGTGGGCATGAATCTCGACTTTCCCACCATCCTCTCCACCCAAACCTGTTATGACACCTGCCGGGGGCGTCAGGCGGTTCGCCGCTCGTATCGCCCCTGGCAACGCAAACCCGTCACGATCATCCACCTGACCTATCAGGGGACGGCGGAAGAGCGGGGGATGTATCTGGTCGCTGAAAAGACCCGAGCGGCGATGATGGCGGAAGGCGATTTGCCCGATGCCGGTTTAGCTGCGTTTGGGGCGGAGTCGAGCAACATCAAACTCGCGCTGGCGCGGGCCGTGTATGACAGTTTGCATACCGATCAGCAGCCGGTGGCTGGATCGTTGGAGGAATTGCTGGCGGCACTGGGACGTGCGGAAATAGGCCAGCAGCAGTTCATCGGCGCGTCGTTCTTGAACACCGCGATGGCGATGACGCCCACTGCTCCAGCTGGGCAGCCTGCGGTGGCAGACACTGCGGCCTCGGTGGCGGAGAAACTCGTCGCGCTCGCCCCGCTCGCCCGCCCGGCTCCTGCGGCATCAGCACCGCGTGAGCTGCCCCAACGGGCGTGGAATGATCCCTATTGGATCACGCAACTCACCCAGCGGAAAACCGCGTCCCGTACCGCAGGCGTATCTCCAGCGATAACCGCATCATCGCGACCGGTGCGGCATCGACCAGGCGATGGGCATACCTGCGTCTATCTCCCGGCACCCCTGGCCCCTGATTTCACCATTTGCTCCCTGTGTGGCGATTGCACCGCAGCGGGGTTGGCTCCCATGGTGTTCAGTCGCTCCACCTATGTCGCCCTGAGCTGCCCGGATGGCGTGACCTGGCAGGTTGAGTTAGTGGGCGATGAGCGCCAAGCGCGCGCTATCGTCGTCAGTCGGACTAAGCGGAAGATTGCCGAGGATCCGGATGGAGAGCGCCGCGTCCGTCGCCTGGCGACCCTGGAGATCGTGTCCACGGCGGTCGCGCAACAACGCCATCCCCAGGTGGTGTTTGCCTATCGTCGCCACCAAGCTGGTCTGCCGACCGACCCCAGCGTTCGCCAAGAAGAAGCGCGCTAATTGACCAGCCATGACTTTTATGACGCGCGTGCGCCGCCAATCCTGTCGCGGGGTTGGTGGCCATGTGTGCCCCCCCGGGCAGCCCACGCTACCTGGTAAAGTCGAACGATTCGAAGGAGTATGCCATGTTTGCGGTACCGAACCATCCTGGTGAGGATGAAGACGAGTCCCTGCTCGACGCAACGGAGGAAACGCAAGAAGCGGGAGCAGATGAGGATGAACCTGATGTTGAACCTGCGGCGATCACCGATGCCGCATCGACTACGGAACCCAGTTTGGCCCCCCCGGTCGAGGAGCGGCCTCTCCCACTGGTTGCAATAGCCCCAACGATTGCCCCCGCCGCTCATCCTGGCATGAGCGGTCATACGCTGTGCCTGGTGATGCGGGTCGTGTATGGGGATGCTGATACCGAACCACTGGTGTATTTGAGCGCGGCCGTCGATCATCGACTGCCGCAATGCACGGCGCCGCTGGCATTTGCCGAGCTTGGCGTGGTCCCCGCTGATCTGGTGGCCATTGGACACGCCGCGTTGCAGCGATTTGCGGCCAAATCTCCGGCCCGTCTGGCCCCACCCAAGCTCGCGGAAAAAAAGTTGACCACGACGGCTAAGCCACCCCGCCCAGCGAGTGCGAGGGTGGTGACGCCGCCTCCTACCGGACCACGGCCAACCCCCGTCATTCCCCTGGTGCCAGCCGAGCTGCGTCAGGTGGAACAACTGGGATTATTTGGGGCGGCCACTGTGTCGGCCCCCACCATGCAGAGCGAGAAAGAGGATACCACCGATGGCCATGGCAATGATTGAATTCGAAGGGGATCGCGTGCCTTTCGATGAAGAGCTTGTGAAGACGGATGTGGAGTTGAAGGAGTGCCTCCGTCCCCATATTCAGCGCGTCGATAACCTTCTCATCGAACGCACGCGTGACACGGACGGGACCCTGCTCATCAAGGTTCGCACTTCCCCTGGCACCAAAGGCGGCATCGTGGCGGTCCTCGATGCCGCGCCACACGATCCCCAGCAAGCAGTTCAGCTGGCCCAATACCTGACGCATCTGCAAGTCATTGGGCAGTTGGATTTAGCGACCCTCCTCACGGTGCAAGCAGCGATCAGCCAAGCATTGCAACGCGCAGATGAGGAAGAGTTGTTTGCGCGTCGGTTCATCCAGCAGCTCGATGTCGCCGCCGCGATCCCCGGTGCGTGGATCGGCTAGAGAAAAATAAGCCATCGGCGCCCCAGTTTTGCTGACGGGGGCGCCGATGTGTGTTGAGGAGTTTGTGATGTCACATCCTGATTGCCAGTTGGCCGAGATGCCGGCCCCGATGAACTTGCGACAAGCGTGTGCGTATCTCGCACGCTTGCGTGTGCCATCGTCACACGCAGATGCGTTGGAGCGCCTGACACGTTGGCGCGATAGCCTGACCTTGCTGGCGCTGTATCAGACGAACTTTCCCACGGAGTTCGCCCATTCTCAGGCGGATCTGCTGGCCGAGCCCGAGGATCCCTTTGGACCCCGTGAGCGGGAGTTCTTCAATCTCGTCGAACGCCACCTGTTCTATTTCAACCAGGATGGGTACATCGAGACCTGTGCTGATGCCTGGAGTTTGGCCTTCCCCATTCCTAAATTGGGCGTGGAGATTTGCATGTGTAGCGACACCTTTGCGCAGCACTCCCTTGGGTGGCAGTTGCTCCTGCTCCTGGCCGGTTATACCTCGGCGACCACGGAGGATTTGGACGTGGCTCCCGAAGTTCGCGCCGTACTCGCCCCTTTGCTTGATGCCCCACTGCCCCCCGGACGGTTGGACTGGCAACGCTTTACCGATCTCAGTTTGGCCCACCCCACGTTGGGCCAGCGCCTGATCGATGCGATGACGGTCCTCGATCGGAGCACGGGGAACCTGTATCTCGATCAGGAATGCTGTGATGACTATGAGGAAGCTTTTTGGAGCCAGGAGTGGATCGACCGGCTCACCCGCGTGTTTGCCGAGGCAGAAGCCATCATGGCTGACGCCGATGCGTTTGTCGATTGGCTCGCCGCCGATCCCGTTTCCTGTATGCAGGAGGTGACGACGATATGGTACGCAGCGTTTCAGTCCCACCCATAGTCCCCGCGACGCGCTTGACGCTGGAGCATCTGCTGGCCGAGCAGACGATCAGGGGCGCACTGTTGTGTTCTACGACCGGCGAATGGTATTGGTATCGTCACGAGCCAACGTCAGGACACCAGAGTTATCAGGAACACCTCAAGGCCATCAGTGTAGCGGTGTTACGCGAGGCCATGCTCGAAGAACCGCAAGATTCGGGTTGGATGCCGTCAGGGCTGGCTCGGTTTGGCTCACAAGGGGACACCTCGTGGTTCGTGCGTTGGCTGCCGCCATCGCGCGTGGAACTCCTGCTCGAATTGGATGCCCATACCCCACCCAAGGTGTTTACGGTCCCGTTGCCTGGCCTCGTCGTGTGTGGTGCGGGGCGGCGCTATGCGGTGTGGGCCATCACCGCGTCGCTCTTTGCGCCAGCGGCGCGCGCCTATCATGCGCCGTTGCCAAATCTGGGGCTGGATGGGGAGATCTGTTATGGCTCGGTGACGGTTCCTTCGGTTGCTTGGGACACGATTGAACGCTCCTGGCAACAGTTCATCACCTCACCGTTCAATGATCACCTGGTCCAAAATCGGTCCAAAGCGTATCCCACCGATATCCGCCGTCACCTGGTGCACCTGGCGAAGCGTCGCGCGGCCAGGTATCCCGTATCTGATCTGCGTCCGCTTGGCGTACCGCGCCATCCGGTGACGATCGCTGAGGCGGTTGCCCAGTTCATTCACCATCGCTAAGGAGGATCATTCATGGCTACCACGTTTGTGCACTATCATGTAGCGACCGCGGCGGGCGTCCCGCCGCTTGAAGCGCTGCGGGATTATCTGCTTGCCGCCAATGGGGTGTTCCTGCGCAGCCAGCGCGCGGAACTTACGGTTTGCTTGCCGATACCGGGGATTGCCGGTCTCGACCAGATCTTTGGGCTGGCCACCGTTGATGCCTATCTGCACCTACGCCGACCGAAGATTTCGGTCGATCTGGTGGCAGCCATGCTGGCGCAAGCGCAAACCGCACGCCTGACGAATGGTCTGGCAGCGGAGATTCTCTTCTATGTCCGCTGGGAAGCAGATGCCTGGCGACTCAGGGTGCCAGAGCAGGATCAGCAACATGGGGCGGTACGACCGGTTGGGCAAGGCATCGCCGACGGCGAGGGAGTCTTCTTGGAAGTTCATTCCCACCATGCCTGGTCTGGGCGATTTTCTCCTACCGATGACGCTGATGAGCAGGGTTTTGCGCGCTGCTACGCGGTCCTGGGAACCATCTTTACCATGCCAACCATTCGACTGCGCGTAGCCTTCTACGGGCATCGCTGGGAGATTCCCGCATCGTGGGTGATGGACCTGCCAGAGGGATTGGCCGATGTCGTGGTGGCACCAGCATGGGTTGAGGCGGTGTCACCATGGGCTTGACCCTCGATATGAGCTATCGGCAGGCGCGGCCCTTCGTCCTTTTCAAACCACATCGCATCCAGATCACTGTGGCCGGGGTAGGAGGGACGGGATCGCATCTCGTGCCATTCTTACCGGAGCTGGCTCGCCAACTCCAACGGGATGGGCATCAGGTGTCCATTGCCCTCGTCGATCCAGATACGGTCTCGGAACAGAATTGTTCGCGCCAGAACTTTTTTCTGAAGGATGTTGGGCTGAACAAAGCGACTATCCTGGCCTTTCGGTATGGGGTGCCGAGTGGCATGCCCATGACGGCCGTGATCGACCGGTTTGATGCGAACAAAGTCCGTGGTTGGCAACACCTCACGGTCCTGGTGGGGTGTACGGACAATAGTGCGGCGCGGCGTGAGCTTTCACGCGCGTTGGTCGGCATCTCTGAGCATCGTCTGATCCTGTACCTCGATGCGGGTAACAGCTTCGATAATGGGCAGGTGATCATCGGCACCACCGCTGATCGGGAGCGGTTGCGACGAGCGTTTGCCACGGGGGTCTGTACGGATCTCCCCGCGCCAGCCATTCAGGAACCAGGGTTATTGGACTTCGAGCCAGATGAGGTGATGGCGCGACGCCGCTCGTGTGCTGAATTGGCGGCGGCGAACCTGCAGTCGCGTACCATCAACATGCGTATGGCGGCGGAACTGGCGCAATATCTCCAAGAAGTCCTCATCGATGGTGGCCTGAGGCGCTGTGCCACCACCATCGACTTGAAAACGGGCACTGCACGTTCGAAGTATCTGACCCCCCAAACCCTTGCCCCCATGCTCGACACCACTCCCGACTTTTTCATTGTCCCCCAACCGTCGGAAGCACCACTGTCGCTGGATGGCCTCGATCTCAATAGCCTTTGACAACACCGAGCATTCCTCGTGGTCTCTCAGCAAGGCAGCACTGATCACCAAACCCGACGGGGTTCCATACAAGGGCTGAAAATACACATGGTCGTTGTATGGTGTTACCTGTTCACCACGGCACGATGAGAGGAGATCTGCGCATGCCCATATGCAACCATGCTGCACGGGGACCGCCTGAAAGGAATGCACTTGTAGAGCGATGCAAAAAAGAGCCCGACACGGTAAGGTGTCGGGCCTTTTTGTTCCCTTGGAAACTTCTCGCATCATGGAGTGAACAGACACGGCGCTCTGCCTCGGTTTGACGCCACAACAGAAACGCCGCGAGCACGAGGAACTCATGCTATCGGAACTGTATCACACGCTCCGGACATGACGCCTCCATAACTGTGGCCCCCCGTACCCTCAATGAGCGCGCATGGTCGCGTTCACACCCCAATCGCGAATGCTGCGACGAGTCGCCACTAGGCTCGTCGCGCCACTTCGTGTACAAAAACACGCGCCACCTGTCTCGGTTTGACGCCCCAGCAGTGGCGCACGCAGAAAGAGGAACATCATGTCGATGCAACAGTGGTTTCAGGCGCAGCGCGAGCATGGCGAAGTCGCCGTCGTCCAGCTTCACGGGGCGCTTCCCCAACCAGGGCCAGGTGAGGCACGTATTCGGATGGTTGGCGCTGGGATTTGTGGCGCTGATATCCGGGTTGTTCGTGGCGACAAAGTCGCTACTGGTGATGCTCATCGCCCGGTTCGATTAGGTCATGAAGGGATTGGGATCATCGAACAGATCGGCGCTGGCGCGACCCATCTTATGATTGGTGATCATGTCGTCGTCCTCCCCCATTATTTCCCCGCAGATCACGCGACCTATTGTGCTTCGTCAACGGTCGTTCCGGAGTGCATTGGTCAAAGCCACACAAGACATAGTGGCTGGGATGTCGATGGCGTTTGGGGGGATATGGTCATTGCCCCTTGCACCCATCTTGTACAGGTGGATCCCGCATTTGTACGGCAAGCAGAAGCGAGCGCTCCCCATCTCGGGGTGGCACTATTTGCCTGGACGGAACCCATGCTCTGTGTGCTGAGTGCCTATGAATTGATGGCGCGCCAGCTCACCTTGTTACAACGGCCCCCGATGTCGGGAAAACGCGCCTTAATCATCGGTTGCGGCCCCATCGGGATTCTGTATGCGGTGGCCTTGCGCAAATATGGGTTTTCCCTCTGTTTCGCTGATCAGGAAGCGGCGCGCATACGTCTTGCGCAAGATTGCCTGGAAGGTGGCGTGGCTTACCAGGGCGAGCGAGATTTTGATCTCGTGATGGTCGCGGCTTCTAGTCTGGGGGCGATCAAGATGGGGGAGTCGGTCACCGCCGACGGGGCATTACTCTATTTGTTCGCTGGATTGAACACCAGTGAGCGTAGCAGCACTGACGATTCCGGAATGCTGTCCTACGAACGGATGCATCGCGCTGCGCGTGCGGTGTGGACCACCCAGAGCGATGGCCGACGCATTCTCTATCTGGGCCATAGCGGCTATTTTGACCATCTAGCTCCCCAAGCGGTGGCCATGGTTGCGGCATCTGGTGTAGCGCTTGGCCGGGCAGTGACCGGCGTCATTCCTGGGTGGGCAAGCCCCACTATTGAGGCCCATGCCGACGGCGTGAGCGATTGGACCTCCGCCGATGGATCGCCGGCGTTGTTACATGTGCTGCGGGGCTTGGATCTGCGCGCGGGGCATGGGAAACTGATGATCACCTGTGCTGGTGAGCGCTAGGAGACGATCATGAATGCTCCTCAAGCAGCCTTCCCCTGGGATGCACACGAACTCCGACACGCCCTATGGAAGGGTGCTGGCGTGGCTTTCGTTGAGCGCATGGGTTTTGGCTGGTACGATGGCATGTGCTGTGTGCTCGTGCGAGCGATGCAGCGGGTGCTTGGCCCTGCCGCGCAGTTGATGATTGTCGGCTGCCAATGGCATCCTGCCTGCCATGTGGTCTGTCTCTATCGCGGGCATTACGTGGACGGGGATGGGATTTCGACGGCGTGCCAACTGCTCACGCGCTGGGAGCGGGTGGAGATGCAGCCTTGCGCCTATTTGCGACCCTTCGATGTCCGCCTCGTGCATGCGGCTGAGATCCTCGATGATCCCCACCTCGTCGATGAGGTGGTGCAGATGCTGCGCGCCCTTCCTACGCGAGCCAAGCGCGCATGACCTCGTGTGAACCATGGTATCACGGCGACGGTGCGCCACCTCATCGATGCATCTCCTTTTGCCGGCGCAGAGCGCTGGAAAGAGGTATGACGGGCGATCCTCATCTGGGGATCGCCCTTTTTCGTCCATACGGCCAATCCCGTGAGTGGGACAAACAGGCAATCTAGGATGGTCCGGGATGGCACGGCACCAAGCAAATGGAGGGAGATCGATGGCGAGTCAGCGAACATTCTTTCGGACGGTGATTGAGATTGAGGTGCTCTCCGCAGTACCCTTTGACCCCGGTTCTTTGGATGAGATTGCCTCTGACATCTCCGACGGAGAGTGTTCAGGTCAATGGACGGTTACGAAGAGTGAGAAGGTTGACGGCCCAACGATGGCCCAGCTGCTGATGGCGCAGGCCTCCTCTGCAGAGTTTTTTCAGCTTACCGACGATGGCAGCGACTGTGACGAGGATTGATGACTGATCAATGCTCGCTACCTGGTTGGCAAAACTGGGTAGGAATGGTCACAAAGCGCCCATTGTTGCTTTGAAAGGTCGTCTTTCCATGCACAATGCTCAGATACCCCCTACCACCCGATGCGCCTTTCTTGGCCCCGCGTGGAACGCTGCCGATCTTGATGGGATGGCAACCGAGGATCTCGAAGATGCACGCGGCATCTCTTGTGAAGGCATATTGGTGGCCATCATCGATGCGCCACTGATCGATCAGCAGCTTGCTGGTGGGTGCGTACTTTTGATGGCTGCCGCACCCGCTCTGCGACAACGACTCGCAGTGCTCGCGCAGCAGGTGCAAGAGTTGACCGACGGTCAACCCGATCTCCTTAGCGCAACCCGAGAGTTGGCAGAGGAGGCACTCACCTTTCTGCGTACGCTTCCCGTTCCGGTCACGCTTGATGAGGCTGAAACCCTGATCGACCCAGATCGCGTGTAACGCAGAGCCGTTCTCTGCCAACATCGTTTCGTCATGCCCCCTAACTGAAAGGGGGCATATGTGTTGTTGTGGCTGCCTCCAGCAGAGGTAGCCCTTTTTGCAGATAGATGTTCACGAAAGAGGAGAAGCATGTCCGTCAATGATGCGGCACAACTGGGGGAAATGGTTGCGCCTACGCAGATTCGTCGTTCGATTCGACGCCTGTTTCCCAATACACCGACCGTGATTCTCGGCGAGATCCTCCAAAACAGCCAGCGAGCTGGGGCCCATCATGTCGATTTCGTCATGACGCCTTCGGGCTTCCAGTGTTGGGATGATGGCCACGGTTTGCAGGATGGGGTGCAGGGATTTCACGCCTTGTTGCAGATGGGGCGTTCCCACTTCCTGGACCCGCACACCGAGGACCAAGATCCGATGGGGCTTGGGATACACGCCATTTTGGCATGCGCGGATATCAGCGCCGTAACGTTCGCCTCGCATGGGCTGCGTTTGCCCATCGTGACGGAGCGCTGGTGGGAAGAGCAGCCCTACTACAGCACCTGGTTCGAACGAATGGAGGTTGAGGAATCACCAACTCGGGGCTTTTTCATCGAAGTAGCGGGAACCCCAGCATTCCGTGACCAGGTACGTAGCCTATTGGGTGAATGCGGATCCGGATGCCGATGGACCGGCACGAGGCTATGCTGGCATGCTCGCCATCACCTGTGATGGTGCGGATGTGCGCACCGATATCCCGCGTGAATGCACACCTCGTTCTGCCGTGATCGAAACCACCTATGAGGGGAATCGCCTGACCATCGGTTTCGGGAAGTGGGAGCAGCTCAGTGTTTCTCCCACTTCTTCCTCGTATATCGACTGGTATGGTCAACTCATTCCTGACCCTTTCCACTCGCTGGTGCGCTATTGTCTGGCCGTCACCGATGGGCGCCCGGTTCACCCGCAGGCCCCCGTGCGTTCGGCAGTGATTCGGGATGCGGCCTTGGACCGCTTGCATGAGTTCGTGTGGGATGCGGTTTTTGCGTATCTCAGCGACCCGGCGCAGCGCGCGACCATTCGTCCCTCGTGGGTGAATGCGGCGTATGCCTACGATATGCCACGGGCATGTCGCCTCTTCCCCTTTTATGTTGGCAGTCCATGCGAAGCGCGCGCAAGCGTCAGCACTATCGAGGATTTGCACTGGAGCAGCAAGTATCGTTTATACGATTACACGGAGCCAGTGACGTTGGTAGAAGGATCATCCCTCAAGGTGTGGCGCGATAGTGCGACAGAACCAGACGAGTATGATTATGGCCTGACGTCTTTGCTTCCATTGCTGGATCGCCCGGTAGCAGTGGTTCGGGGGGACCTGCACCGCCTCCAATCTGCCGTGGTGTGGTGGCGGCCAGGCGTAGCGCTCGCAAGCCCATGCACCGCGCATGAATTCCGAGAAGCGGGAGAATGGGGATTGGGCACCGTCACCCAGCCACCTGCGGAGTGGCATGCGGTGACTTGCCCAGTGTTCGCCTTCGATTCAGGGGCTGAGTGGGATGTTGAGTATGTCGATTTCGTGATCGGCGGAGCTGCCCCAAGCACCTTCTATGGAGGATTGGCCTGGGCCGGTTTCACGCCTGATGAGGATGAATCGTATGATGCTCAATATGAATCATATCGGGCCTCCTGCGATGCGTTGATCCGTCAAATCATTGGTGATTGCGTGCCCGCCCAATTCACGCTCGCGCAGATCCAAGCCTGGATGCGTGACGGTCAGGCCCCTATCATGAACGTGACCTACTGTTATCGCGACGGGGCCAGCACCCCTTGGGCGATTGATGTGGTCAACGGTACTGGCGAGAGCAAAAGGCTCAGTTTGTATCGTTAGTCGTTCGCTCCTTCCAGGCCCCGCTGCGCATCGCGTAGCGGCACGCTCGCTGATCGCGCGTGGCGAAAGTCACTATGAGGCAGGGCGCATTGTTCGCTCGCGCAACCCTGGTGTCGCCATAACCGTCGGCCAACATTGGGATGTCAGAAAACCATTGCTACAGCAGCCTTGAGTAAGACTCAAGGCTGCCTCTTTTTGTGAGGAGAACATCGTGTTGTTTCACGTCGGGGGTCTGTATGACCCCAATCGCACCTGCTGGGAAGAAAACATGCAGTACACCTATGCTGCTAGCCAACATTTCATCACCATCGCGTTTCCACGGCTTACGGTTCCAGAGGTTGCCGCAATCGAGCATGGGCCGTTGCCAGGGCTAACGCATGAGAAATTGCGCACAATAGGCTGAGGGATTAGAGTAAGGGTACTTATTTCACCAGGATCGAGGTACCCCCCTTGCTCAAACACCTCATTGCCGCATTTACCAAGATAGACGATCCCCGATGCGCCTCCAAAGTGGAACATGACCTGCTCGAGATTCTGATCATGGCCATCTGTGGAGTGATTGCTGGCGCTGAGAGTTGGGAAGACATTGCGCTGTATGCCAGGGGCAAGGAGGATTGGCTGAGAAGCTTCCTGACGTTGAAGCACGGCATCCCCTCCCATGACACTTTTCGTCGGGTGTTCATGCTGATTGATCCCCACCAATTTGAGCAGTGTTTTCGCCACTGGGTAGGGCAATGGCTGGATACTACTCCAGTGGGGCATGTGGCCATTGACGGGAAGACGGTACGCCATTCCTTTGACCGCAAGCGAGAACAGTCGCCCCTCCACTTGGTGAGTGCGTGGGCCAGTGAGCACCGACTGGTGTTAGGGCAGGTAGCCGTGGAGCGCAAATCCAACGAGATCACGGCCATTCCCACTCTCCTCGCGGGTTTGGCGCTCGCTGGTGGGCTGGTCACCATTGACGCTGCTGGCTGCCAGAAAGCCA
>JACDGC010000226.1 GCA_013815535.1 Ktedonobacterales bacterium | reverse complement strand
GGCGAGCGCGGTGCTGCATGATCATAGTATATGATCATCAAGCACGTCTCATTGCAGGAGCGACCACCCCAGTTGATCAAGCGACCAAACAACGCCCTCTTCACGCACCAGATTCGGTTCCACGCCACCCGACCGACGCTTATACCCTCAGCAAGTCAAGGATCAATCCAGAGCCACCTTGCACCAGCGCCCCGATCGGGACCCGTTTCAATCAAAAATCCGGCTTGGTTGGGACCACGGCCAAGGAGTTCAGCCAATATATAATGCCCTGTGAAACAATGACCAGGACGATTCACTCACCCACGCGCAAGACATGAGACATCGCGTTGGGCGGAACACCGGGAAAGGCTCGCCATGAACACGACGATTACCACAGCGGCAGACGCGATTGCCTTCATCGAAGGCTCGATCACCCGCGCCCCTGACACCTATGACGTGCTGCCCCCCCAAATGCGCCAGATCGCGCGCTACCCCTACATGGCGGCCCTCATGGACGAACTGGGCCACCCCGAGGCCGCCGTGCGCATCGCCCACATCACCGGCACCAGTGGCAAGGGGTCCACAGCGACGCTGCTGGCTGCCATCGCGCAGGCGGGCGGCTACCACACGGGCCTCTATACCAACCCCTATGTCACCATCCCCCAAGAGCGCATCCAGATCGACGGGGTCCCCATCAACGATGATCTTTTCATCGCGTCCACTGCCGAGGTCGCGGCGGCACTGGAGCGCATGCAAACACGCCTGCCCGACTTTGAGCCGCATCTCAAAATGATCTGGGTGGCAACGATGTTGGTGGCCTTCAAACGCGCTGAGGTGCAACTGGCCGTGATCGAGGTGGGCAAAGGTGGGCGCTTCGATGAGACCAACATCGTGCGACCCGCAACGGCCACGCTGGTTTCGATTGGGCTGGACCACACAGATTCGCTGGGCGCGACCCTGGCGGAAATCACCTTTCACAAAGCGGGCATCATCAAACCGGGCGCGGTGGTCGTCAATGGCGTGACCGACCCCGTGCCTCACAGCATCATTCGCGCCGAAGCACGGCTCGCGGGGGCCGCCATTCACACGATCGCCTCCGATTTCG
The DNA here is from genome assembly GCA_013815535.1 of Ktedonobacterales bacterium. Lineage (GTDB taxonomy): Bacteria > Chloroflexota > Ktedonobacteria > Ktedonobacterales > JACDGC01 > JACDGC01. The sequence goes on along the minus strand of JACDGC010000226.1, from coordinate 5,463 downwards.
GCTATGACGACCTTCAACTTTCACCGCAGGGAACGCGCTTTCACTATCGTGATGCCCAGCAAGGCGACATCGTTGATTGCCACACGCGCCTGGTTGGTGGGCACTATGGGCACAACGCCACGCTCGCCATCCACACGGCGCGCACGCTCTTCCCAACCCTGCCGGATGCCGCCGTTCACGCTGGGCTAAGCCAGGCTTGGCTGCCGGGGCGTTTCGAAGTCATCCGCCACCAGCCAACCATCATCCTAGATATCGCGCATAATCCCGATAAACTGCGGGCACTGGCTGAAACAGTGCTGACCATCTTTCCCGAAACTCCCCTTTGGCTGGTCTTTGGGGCCATGGAAAACAAAGACACATCGCAAATGTTGGCAGCGTTGGCCCCACTGCGCCCCGTGCAACTCATCTGCACCACCGTGCGCATGCAAAAACGCGCGGTGATGCCCGCCGAGGTCCTCGCCGCCCAGGCCGCGACGCTTGGGCTGGCCAGCACGGCCGTGCGCGACCCACAAGCGGGCGTGCAGCGCGCCATCCAGTTGGCGGGCACGGGCGGCCTGGTGCTGGTGACGGGGTCGCTCTATCTGGTGAGTCAGGTGCGCGCTGGGCTCCTGGGCACCACGTAAGCGGCACCCAGGTTCCCCCGTGCCAGACAGCATTTGCCGCTAGGCGACCGCCTGGGCCAAGGCAGCCATATCCGCGTCGCTCAGCTTGAGGGCAGCGGCGGCGATGTTTTCTTCCAGGTGACTGACCGAGGCCGTCCCAGGGATCGGCAGGACGATGGGCGAGCGATGCAGCAGCCACGCCAACGCCACCTGGCTGGGTGCCGCTTGCAAGCGCTGGGCGATCTGGTCCAACACGCTGCCCGGTTTTGCCAGATTCCCCGTTGCCAAGGGGAACCAGGGGATGAACCCGATGCCCTCACGCGTACAATAATCCAGCACGTCCTCGGAGGCGCGATCCGTCAAATTGTAACGATTTTGCACCGTCACAATGGGAACGATGCGGCGCGCCGTCTCGATCTCGGCCACCGTCACATTCGACAGACCGACATGGCGAATTTTGCCCTCTTGACGAAACGCGGCAAAGGCACCGACCGACTCCTCAAAGGGGGTGCGTGGATCGGGCCGATGAAACTGATAGAGGTCAATATGGTCGAGCTTCAAGCGCCGCAGACTCCCTTCCAGCGCGGCTCGCAGATATTCGGGCCGACCAATCGCGTCCCACTTATCTGGCCCGCTCCGCACCAAGCCGCCTTTGGTGGCGATCACCACATCCGACGGAAAAGGTGCCAGCGTCGCCGCGATCAGATTTTCGCTCACTTCGGGACCATAAGAATCCGCCGTGTCGATGAGCGTCACCCCCAGCTCCACCGCACGGCGCAAAGTCGCGCGGCACGCCTCAACATCCGCCGGTTCACCCCAGATGCCCTTGCCCGTCAGGCGCATCGCCCCAAAACCCAAACGCTGCACTGGGAGATCGTCACCAATGCGAAATATCCCACTCGCTTGCGCGCTGTGATTGTCAGAAGTTGCCATAGTGTTAGATACTCCTTGAGGATACATCACGAAGATCGGTGGGGCACAGCCTGACCATTACCGCCAGATCCCCCGCGTCATCATCAGCGAAGAAGCTTGCCCGCGCTACCGAGCCCGGCACCCATTGCCCGTTGAGCACATATGCGGCCAACGCAGCACTCCCTAGCATAGCACACCCCCTGGGCGGCAGTGCCAGGCCGCACGAGGGCTGATGGTCAAGCAGCCTTGACAGGAACCATAAGATGAAGGGCACTGAACGTCTGGTTTTTATTCATAAAGGAGGCAAGCGGTAAAATCGTCGCAGCTGTTATGCGATCTTTCACCGAATCATATGGACCACATGACATCCCCCCCTTCCCCGCACCACTCCGTGCCCCGCCAGCAGACCGATCAGCACGTGCAATTTTCGGATTCATCCTGGTCGATCTGGCGCTGGACCGCCCTACGCGGCACGGGCTTTCCGGTCAACCAGGCGTTGCGGCTCGCGTCGCCCGCCTGCCAGACCGCCGCCGAGGAATGCCTGCACGCTGAAGCGACCGTTCGGCAGACAAAGCAAGCAACGATTGCACAGTTGAAAGATGCCCGAGGCGATGACGCAGACCAACGGAAAATCATCACCAACATCATCCACCAATTACACGCGGATAAATCGCCCGCAACCACCAACGTCCCCGATCACCTGCGCGAAGCCCTGGCCACCGTGGCCCAGGCCCAGCAGCAGCGCGCAGAGGCCCACGCGCGCTTTGCCGCCACCTTCACCGAGGCCACCCTCATCAGCGCGCAAGCCTTGCAAGCAGTCGTCGCGACGGAGCCTTTTCAGCGCGCCCTGGTGTGGCAAAATCGCAAAATCGTCGCCAGCAGCGTGCAGCATTTCTTGCGTCACCCGCTGACAGAAACCGACCGGGATTATCTGCGTAATCGCAGCGTGCTCGTCAAATACCTCCATCGCTACACCATGAAAAACGACACGATTGGCTTCTTCGGCCCCGTGGGATGGTGCCGATGGGACGGCCAAGCGGCTGAGACGCAGTATGACCCCGGGGCGGACGTGATCGCGCGGCGCACCACCTACCTGGAAGGCTGGGGCATCAATGCCATCGCGCAGGCGATTGCCGCTGATCCAGCGGTGCTGCCATGGGCAACCCCGCGCCTGATGCCGCAAATCCATCTCACGCCGGGCTTGCTGCATATTCCATTTGCGAAACCACTGCCGCTCTCCCCCGCCCAGTCTGCCGTGCTGATGGCTTGCACGGGGGATGTGACGGCCCAAACCATCGCGCAGCGCCTGGTGCCACAGCGGATTCCAGGGCTGGCGACCCCAGCGGAAGTCTATGCCATGTTGGCGCAGATGCAAAAATTCCGCCGCATCACGTGGTCATTCGACGTCACCCTGGAAAATCCCTTTCCCGCGCCAGCGCTGCAACGCCAGCTCGAACGCATCGAACTTGCGGCCCCGCGCATGGCAGCCATGGCGAAGCTCGACGCCTATCTGCAAGCCGCGCAGCGCGTGCAAGCGGCCAGCACGGATGCCCCCCAACTGAATCAGGCCATCGAAGCCCTGGAAACGACCTTCACCACCTTGACCGGGGCGACGGCAGTGCGCTCAACCGGACAAATGTACGCGGGTCGCACATTGGTCTATGAAGATTGTCAGCGGGGTGGCAAGCTGACGTTGGGAGCGCCAGCCCTGCAAACGCTAGAGCGCCCCATGGCCCTCCTGCTGACCAGCGCGCGCTGGCTCACCTTCCATTTGACCCAGGCGGCGCGGGCCTTTCTGCGCGCCGCGCACACCGAACTCGCGCAGAAAAATGGCACCACGAGCGTCGAGTTCGCCGAATTCTTCCCGTGGGTCAATTCACGCCTCTTCGCACCCGATTCCACGCTATTCGATGACGTTCGCAGCCAGTTTCAGCAGCGCTGGGCAGCGATCCTGGCGTTGTCTGGCAACGAACGCCACCCGCGCTTTGCCGCCGCCGACATCGCCCCGGCGATCTATGCCACATTTGACGCGCCAGGGCCGGGCTGTGCCACCGCACGCTATTATAGCCCCGACCTCATGATTGATGCCGTCGATGTCGCGGCCATCAATCGCGGTGATTTTCGCTTCGTGTTGGGCGAACTGCATTTGACGATGAATACCTTGGGGTCATTGATCTTTACCCAGCAACACCCGCAGATCAGCGACCTCTATGCCGCCACCGAGCAGGATCAACCAGAGCCACAAATCCTGCAACTCACCTCCAGCCACCTCGTGCCCGCCACGCGCAGTTATCAGTCCCTCGTGCTCCCCAAAGACATTCGGCTGATCACCTCCACTGATGTCTGTGACGCGCCCACATCGCATACCCTGCGCATGGGCGACTTGGTCGTCACCTCGAACGGGGCGGCGCTGCATGTGCAGTCACGCGATGGCAAATTCGCCTTCGATGCGCTGGATGTCTTGGGTGACTTTCTTTCGTTGGTCATCGCTGATGATTTCGTCATCACCCCGCCGAGCGCGCACTCCCCCCGCATCACCATCGACCAACTCGTTGTCACGCGCGAAGCCTGGCGCATTCCCATAACGGAAATGGGGCGGCTCGTCGCGAAAACAACGGCGGAAAGCTATCTCAACCTCTATCGATGGGCGCAGTTGAATGGCATGCCGCAATACCTCTTCTACCGAACTCCCAAGGAACGGAAACCAGGCTTTTTGGATCTCGCCAGCCCGCTTGGTGTCGAGCTTTTCATGCGCGAGTTGCGGCGGCTGATCAACACAGAGGTCCCCGGCGATGCCCTGCTGTCGTTCAGCGAGATGTTGCCAGACCCGCATCATGCCTGGCTCGCTGACGCACAGGGGAATCACTACACCAGCGAACTGCGCATCGCCGTCGTCGATCAAAAAGATCGGCAGGCGTGAGCGCCAGATGCCGCGAGCGGAACGCTCACCGCCCGGCATCTGGCGGGGTGGAGGGCTGGCGCGACAAGCGGGTGAGGGGCACAGCACCCGCGCCCGCCGCCGGGGTGGTCGCCGCACCCGCATGCTCCACCACATAGGCGAGCTTGGCGACGGTGGGTGCCTCGAAGAATTGCCGCAACGTCAGCGAGACGCCCAGCACCTCGCTCACCCGCGCCACCAACTGCGTGGCCAGCAGCGAGTGCCCGCCCAGGTCAAAGAAATTATCATCGATCCCCACCTGTGGCAGATTCAAGACGCTCTCCCAGATCTTCATCAGTTGCAGTTCCAGGGGGGTGCGCGGGGCAGGCACCATGTCGTCTGCGACGCTCAGCGCGCCGGGCAGGGGCAGCGCGCGGCGGTCGAGTTTGCCATTCGGGGTGAGCGGCAGCGCCGCCAGCCCCAAAATGTGCGCGGGCACCATATACACCGGGACCTTGCTTTGCAGCGACCGACGGATGTCCGCCACCATCTCCGTGGTCAACGAATCCTGAGTGGGGACGACGTAAGCCACCAGCATTTTATCTTGGGTGGGCGGCTCTTGCACCACCACCACGCCTTCGCGCACCGCTGGGTGGGCGCGCAGCACCGCCTCGATCTCGCCTAACTCGATGCGGAAGCCACGCAGTTTCACCTGCTGGTCACGCCGCGCCAAATATTCGACGTTGCCATCGGGCAAATAGCGCCCAAGGTCCCCAGTGCGATAGGCACGGTCATGTGCATCCCCCGTCACCGGGTTCGCGATGAAGCGCGCCTGGGTGAGGGCGTCGTCGCCCAAATAGCCACGGGCCAGATGAGGGCTGCGCACCAGGATCTCGCCCACCTCGCCGATGCCAACGAGGTGTTGCTGGGCGTTGAGCAGCAGCAGTTGCACATCCCGCGCACCCACGCCCAGGGGGATAATCTCCTTCGCCAGCCCTTCCCCCGCATGAGCCACCGTGCGGGGGATGACATAGTAGCTGATGGCCCGCTGCGTCTCGGTCGAACCAAAAT
>JACDGC010000225.1 GCA_013815535.1 Ktedonobacterales bacterium | reverse complement strand
CGATGAGCCGTTGGCGAAGATCATTTGTGTGCTGAGTGGTGAGCATCCCCTCTTTCATGTTTTGGGGCCAGATGTCCTGCAAGCGACCAGCGAACCATATGCCTGGTATATGCGCATTCCAGACTATAGGGCGTTCCTACGGGCCATCACTCCGGTGCTGGAGCAGCGGCTGGCGGCCTCGCCTTTGGCAAACTATAGCGGCGAGCTGAAGATCGATTTCTATCGCGCGGGACTCAAACTCGTATTCAGCGATGGGCATCTGAGTGAGATCGCGCCTTGGCAGCGCGGCGAATGGGAAGAGGCCCAGGTGGGGTGCCCGCCGTTGGTCTTCACCCAACTGCTGCTGGCCCACCGCACGTATGATCAGATTCGCGTGATCGTGCCCGATCTGTGGGCCGAAGGGGCCATCAATGCCGAACTACTGCGCGTGCTCTTTCCCGCGCAGCGCTCAAGCCTGTTGGCGCTGGTGTAGCGCCGGGGCAGGCTCCGCTGCCTCGGGCTCCAGTTATAGCCCCATTCAGCCAGTTTGGCATGGCTGGGGCCGCCCAGCGGCGGGATGGACGCAGGCATTCTGGCCCGCTTGCTGCATCACGGGACGGCATGCGTGTCACGGAACGAATAGCTGAGATGGGACGTCACAATGCATATCACCTCTTCAGCTAAAGGAACTTTCTGATGATTGCTCGTTTCAGTGCCCTCGTCTTGTTCTGCTTGAGTCTGGGTGGGTGCGGTTCCACCCATGGCATCGCGCCAATGCCCTCGCCCACTGCCCCGCTGAACTGCTCGGCGCAGTACACGGGGCATGGGATCGACACACTTGCTTATGCTCTCACGTGCCACTTCGTACCCCCTGCTGATGCCACCGCCGTCACGCTGACGGGCAAAGCTCCCACCACGGCCATCACCTACACATGGTGCGACCATCACCCCATCGTCGCGCCAGGCGTGGCGAGTTGTCTGGCCCAGTTCGTCGTCATCGTGCCCCAATCCATTCAACGATTGACGGTCACTGCCACATTCTTCCCCCAGCAAGAGCACCAGACCACCACCATCACGGTGCAACCACCAGCCTGACTCTCGCCCTTTCGAGATTGCCAATCCTAAGGACCTCTTGCCATTGCCTGAAAATGACTGGACCGCAGCCGTCGTGTTGGGCGAGCAAAACCTGAATGAGCGAGATCGTGAAGAGGCCGATGCCCATGCTATGCTGCACGGGGGCGTGCTCAGCATGTTCGCTGGAAAGGGAACGTGCCATGGAATACGAACAGATCATTGAAGCCGTCGATCAGGCGCAAAAACTGCTGATCGCGGGCAAGGTCGAGCAGGCTCACGCAGTGTATGCCGCCGCGTGGGATGACGCCGCCACGCGCAACGATCATTACCAAGCCTGCATCGTCGCGCATTTTATGGCGCATGCGCAGGCAACGCCTGCAGCTCAATTATTGTGGCATGGTCGTGCTTTGGCGGCAGCGACCGCGAGCAGTGACGAACGAGTGCAGGCCTTTTTCCCATCCCTCTATGCCAATTTGGCCGAGGCGAATCTGCGGCTTGGTGATGTTGCCCGCGCTCGTTTGTATGTTGGCCACGCCGCTGCTTGCGCGCACCGTTTGCCAGATGACACCTATGGCTGGCTGATTCGCTCCTTGATTCGTCGTGTCGATGATGCGACTGCAAAGGAAGACGCCTCATTCAGGTAGAAGTCTTTGAATGTGCGATAGCGGGAGTGATGAAACAGAATGAGGATCGTCATGATTTCGCTGGGATGCCTCTTGGTCTTCATTGATGCGGGGTGGTGGGGCTGGCCGGACTCGAACCGGCGCGCACGATTTAGGAGTTGTTTAGTCCCATCATGCACTATCCCGCAAGACCGCATTCTTCCTCACTTCTTCGTGTCTCGGCAAAGGTGGAATAGGCAGGAAAATGCATAGAATATCGTCGGCGTTGGTGTACAATTGGTGTCAGACATGCTTGCTTGTGGGTATCTTTTCGTAGGGGTTTTTACGATTTGAGGTTCTCTCCCACATTAGGGGAAAATGTCAGCCACGAGGATCGCCAACCCTGGAAGCACAGTGCCACCATTCAGTGTGTCCTGCGGGGTAAGTGTCACGAATGTGGTGGGCGCAGTCCAAACATCTACCGTCTGCGTATCCGGCCAGACGACCCACACTAAGGAAACTCCAGCGGCCAGATATAATTGAGCTTTGTCAGTGAGATAGAGATGTGAATCTGATGGAGAAGCAACCTCCACCGCAAGCAAAGGGGGAGTTTTGCTATAGGGGCCATAACTTTTTGCTGGCGAAGCAGATACGGCTACGTCTGGTCCTAATACTGTGGCCCCTAGGGTTGGCGATGAAAAGTCATACCCAGCATTATCCACCACTTGTCCGCGCATCCCATGTGCTTTACAGTAGATTGCTAGTTCCGTGCTGATGAGCACGCAGATAGCTCCATGATGTTCCTTAGGGGAGGGCATGCGGAAAAGGACCCCTTTCAACAATTCATAGCGGTACTCATCATTTGGTGTGTTTGCTAAGTCTTGGAGAGTGGCGTTTAAGCGGATAATCTCAATGCCACTTGATACTATTGTGAGAGGTTGTGCGACCATATGCGACCTGCCTTCCCGCTGACTTACCTAGAGTGTATCATAAATTTATGTTTGTATCGTTTTTTTCAATTCTAGTGCCATTATAGCTGCTTCCTCAATGAGTCTGATGTACTCATCTGACGTATGATATGGTGTGACTAAAGAAAGGTGGTATACGATGAGCTTGCCTGCTTTGTTGCGCGGTGGCGTCCAACGAATTCTTTTTGTGCTGGCGCATCCAGATGATGCTGATTTTCTGAGTGGTGGGACGGTGGCGCTCTTAGCGCAAGAGGGGCACGAACTGCATTACCTTTTGGTTACACGTGGGGATAAGGGAAGCGATGATCCTACTATGACCGCTACACGATTGGCCAGTATACGTGAGAGAGAGCAAGAACACGCTGCAAAGGTACTCGGTGTGCAAACCCTCACATTTCTTGATGGCTATTCAGATAGTGAAGTGGAACCAACGCTTGCACTACGCGCTGAGATCGCTCTGGTCATTCGCCAATGGCAGCCAAGCGTGGTGTTTACCTTTGATCCTTGGCGTAGGAATGAAGTGCATCCTGATCATCGGGCCGTGGGTATATGCACCCTTGATGCCGTAGCGTGTGCTCGTGGTCGCATGAATTTTCCTGAACAGTTGATTGATGGTCTTTCCCCGCATAGTGTGCGAGATATGTACTACTTCTCTACTAATGAGCCTAATCACTGGGTCGATACGACTACGACTATCGACAGAAAGATTGAAGCGATGCTGTGCCATGAGAGCCAGTTGACAAACTTCGATCCTGCTGATTTTGCCCAACGAAAAGGGCGTCTCGCTGGTGCTGAGCACAAGTTTGCTTTTGCCGAATCCTTCCATCACTATTCGCTTTGAGCAGTGTGGTTATCCAAAAATGCCAAGCTCTACTCCTAAGTTGCTAATATACGGATTGTCTTTAGCAACAGCATTGAGCATGGCATAAATCTTTTCTACATCGCTTCTGCCTTGGTTAGAATGTGCCTTTTGGGCAAGGCGCAGAGCGTGCTTTGCAGTCCTTGCACTCTCTTCAAACTCTCTGGCCAGCAGGTACATTCTAGCTTCGGTAATAGAGAGATACATCTCCTTAGTGAAGCTATGAGCATCGAGATGACTTCTGGAAGCCGAAAGCGCTCCATGTGCCTCGTGTAAGATTCCTTTGTCGGCTCTGGTATCTGGGTGTTTTAGTTGTTCGACCAATTCATTATCGGTTGCATGAAATAAGGCAAATCGTGTGAGCATTTTTGCTCGTTCATGATGGACGGCGTATAAGTCAAAGTAAATGAAGGTGCCATCATCTTCTAAATTCTCTTTATAGAGGATGTTTGTTGCGAGTTCCTGCCATTTGTGGCATTGCTTTTTCAGCGTTGCATCCTGTTCTGCATAATGGGCCTGGATTTCTGCACCTAGCAAATAGATGCTTCCGCGTAGTTGTTTGGAAGCATGTTTCGCTTGTTTTTGTGCATAGATGATATCTGTGCTAGCTTGTTCTAGCCTATTTTGAATGATGTGCATGCGAGCGCGGCGATAGAGTGCCGCGCTTAACAAGCGGGCATCATTGATGTCAGTGGCAAGATCAACAGCTTCGTTACCGTATGTCAGTGCTATTGGATCATGGTTGTGGTGCTGCTCCATAAACATCGATAGTTGATAGTAGCGGCTAAGGAGATCCTCCCAACTTTCCTTTTCAACTTCCGGCGCTGCCTGCACTAATTTTTTCAACTCTTGTTGGTGTTTGTAAAATCGATACGTAGCTGAAGGTGAGTACTTATCAGTACTCGTGTATGCAAAAGAGAGGATGTCCTCATATAAAGTATAGAGGTTCTCATCACTTAGCCTTGCCATCTGTTGAAACGTCTGAGCATAGTTTGCTGTCTTTTCTTGATCTGCCATACTGAGCCAAGTTAGACCCAGCAATGCTGGGGGCACCTTTAGCATCTTAGCAATAAATATTCTTCTGTCCATATCGGCCAAATACTCCTTCCGCTCCCAATAGGCAACAGTTTGCCTATCAACTCCACACACAATTGCAAAGGCTTCTTGTGACTTCCACCCTTTTCGACTTCGGTAATCCGCAATTACTTCTCCCATGTGAGGGAGTCCATATAGACCAGATGAATAGTTTCCAACTTCGATACCTGTTTGCATATTCCCTCCTGCAAATCATCATGTCATGTAGTCATTGATGCTGTGCATTAAAACTTCTTCTCATATGAGTAACACTTTTACATGGCCCTTTCTATTCCACCATGGCATAGTTCTTTTGCAAGCTTCTGAGAACGGTTAGCTCAATGGCTAATCGGCTTTTTGTTTGCTATTACGGGGACCTTTGGGACCTGGTTTTCGCGGGGAAGAAAGGAACTTATCAAGTGAATCTCGATAAAGGAACCAGTCTCGTCCCAAGCGAAACCCTTCCAAGGCTTGATTACGCAGAAGTAGTGCAATGTAGTTCTTGGTCAACTTTGATATTTCTGCGGCCTCAGAGGTTGTTATGTAAGGACGGTTTGCCTCAATTCTGTTTTGCATTGCTACCCTCGATTCAATCCTGTCACAGGAATGATATCACGTTGCGGGACTCTTGACTAATCAATCCTTCTGATGTATAAATTACTTTAAGAAGGAATGATTGTCCTAGGCAAAAATCCCAAAATAATTTTGGCACCTTAGCAGCGCAAGCAAAGACGGGGTGTCACCACGAACGGGGGCGCGTGCCCTTGTTGTGTGCAAGGAGGAATGGTCATGGCGAAAAGTCGGCATGTGGTCCATGGGGTGACGGTCGATCTCCGTGTCCTGGCTGAGGGGATGTATGAGGTGTTGCATCATGTGGATGTGCTGGGGTCAGTGACGTACCGCACGGTTCATGGATCGTCTTTGTGGACGTGTAGCGCGTGCGATTATCCTGTGGCGAGGCTCCCTGCGATTCTCGCCCATCTCGTCGCCGACCATGCGCATCTCAGTCACCGTCCGCTGCCTTCGCGTTTAGCCTCGGGCATGGTGGCTGAGGCGTCGTTCGCTGCACAGACCACCTATCTGCGCCTTGTAGGCAAGCACCCTGATCCTACCCCAGAGCAGGCACACCGTAACATCACCGGGCGTGCTTGGTAATCTTTTCCCTTGCTATTCTCTCGGCTCGTATGCGCTAGCATGCGGGCTATTTTGTTGCGAGTGGCTGGTGCTGTGGGGCGGATTCGATTTCCCCCTACTCGCTCCGATGTGGCGCGGGGCTGCATCGTCGTTGCAAAGGAGTACTGATATGGATCAGGTCGTTCCTATCGCGAAGCATGTGTTGGCGAAAAAACTGGATGATGGCAACGTGCGTTTGTGGGTGACGCTCGGGAATGATTTCGAGTGTGCCTTTGGGCTGTCCGGCGAGGCGGTCGCGGCCTTGCAAGCGTTCCAAGCCGACGACTTGGTGGGTTATTGCCTCAACCATGACTGTGCCGTCCAAGAAGCCGTGACCGCTAGTCAAGCCGGGCGATTGCTCGTGTATGGCACCTTGGCATGGGTCTGCCCGAATTGTGCGGCTCCCTTATCCCCGCCGCAATTCCCGTTCTAACGTTCTTGGTTGCTGTTGGTTGCTTGCCTCTCGGTGGTTGGTCCACTGAGGGGCATCTTCATTTTTGAAAGGATATCTGCTATGCCCTCATCGTCCAAGTGCCGCAAGTCGGCGCGTCTCTCCTCCATCGCGCGCACCGTGTATGGCTCCCAACGGGTCCGCCCGTATCCGGCTCCGCTGCTGTCCACCTGTCCCGCTGCCGCTCCACTGGCGGCACTTCCACCGCAACGTCAGGAGGGCAAACGCCGTGGCTATTGATCGCGCTGAGCGGTGTCGCCAGTGGAACGCCGACCAGCAGCATCAACGGCGCGCCGGACAATCCCGCGCCAAACAGTTCACCTCGGCATCGCAGGCAGCGGCGGGGGCGTGTTCGTGGTTGGCCTTCATGGCGCGCTTTCGT
>JACDGC010000224.1 GCA_013815535.1 Ktedonobacterales bacterium | reverse complement strand
CATCTATAACATGATCCTTTCGGCGGGCACCCAAGCCACGCCACAGGGCGACGTGCATTATGACTTCTTCGATGGCGAGATCTTTGGGCTGGACCACCCCATCCAGCAACTCATGGAGTATTTTCACTCCGCCGCCCAGCGGTTGGAGGTGCGCAAGCGCATCTTGCTGCTGATGGGTCCCGTTGGCGGCGGCAAATCCACCATCGTCTCGCTGCTAAAAAAAGGCTTGGAGCAATATTCGCGTACCGCACAGGGCGCGATCTATGCCATCCGCGACTGCCCGATGCACGAGGAACCGCTGCACCTGATCCCGCAAGACCTGCGGGCCGACCTGGAGCGCGAGTATGGCCTCTACATCGAGGGCGACCTGTGCCCCCAGTGCCGCTACATGCTGGAACACACCTACGATAATAAGATCGAAGACATCCCCGTCACGCGCATCGTCATGAGCGAAAAACACCGCATGAGCATCGGCACCTTCACCCCCAGCGACCCCAAGAGCCAAGACGTTGCGGAACTCACGGGCGGCATCGACCTTTCCACCATTGGTGAGGTCGGCAGCGAGAGCGACCCGCGCGCCTATCGCTTCGACGGCGAACTCAACATTGCCAACCGTGGCATGATCGAGATGGTCGAAATGCTGAAGGTCGACGAGCGCTTCCTCTATGTTCTGCTGACCCTCTCACAAGAGCAAAACATCAAAACGGGCCGCTTCTCGATGATCTACGCCGACGAGGTGGTCGTCAGCCACACCAACGAGAGCGAATTCCAGGCGTTCGTCGGCAACCGCAAGTCCGAGGCGTTGCAAGACCGCATCATCTTGGTGAAGGTCCCCTACAACCTGCGCGTCAGCGAAGAAGTCAAGATCTACGAAAAGCTGCTGGGCCAGAGCGCGCTGCAAGGCGTGCACATCGCGCCGCACACGCTGCGCATCGCCAGCATCTTCGCCGTGCTCACCCGCCTGGAAGAGTCGCGCAAAGCGGGCATGAGCCGCATGAAGAAGATGAAGCTCTATGACGGCGAAGACCTGGAAGACTTCAAGACGAAGGATGTGCGCGAACTGCAAGAGGAGGCGCAGCGCGAGGGCATGGATGGCATCTCGCCACGCTACATCATCAACCGCCTCTCGTCGGCACTGGTGCGCGAAGGCGTCACCTGCATCAACGCCATCGACGCGCTGCGAGCGCTGCGCGATGGGCTGGACCAGCACACGGGCATCACCCGCGACCAGCGCGATCAATTCCTCGATTTCATCAGCGAGGCGCGCAAAGAGTACGACCAGATGGTCACCAAAGAGGTCCAGCGCGCCTTCGTCTATAGCTATGAGGAAAGCGCCCGCTCGCTGCTGAATAACTATCTGGATAACGTCGAAGCCTTCTGCAACAAAACCAAGGTGCGCGACCCCATCACCGATGAGGACATGGAACCCGACGAGCGGCTGATGCGCTCCATCGAGGAGCAGATCGGCGTGTCGCAGAACGCGGCCAAAGCCTTCCGCGAAGAGATCCTCATTCGTATCTCATCGCTAGCACGGCGCGGCCAAACCTTCGACTACAACAGCCACGAGCGGCTGAAAGAAGCCATCGAAAAGAAGCTCTTCGCCGACATGCGCGACGTGGTGAAGATCACCACCTCAGCCCGCGCGCCAGACCCCGAGCAATTGAAGCGCACCAACGAGGTCGTGAACCGGCTGATCACCAGCCACGGCTATTGCCCCGTCTGCGCCAACGAATTGCTACGCTACGCGGGTAGCCTGCTCAGCCGCTAAGGGACGCTTGCCCGAACACGAAGGCCACGAAAATCCGCGAAGGACACGAAAACGCTCCGTGAGGGCCTTTCATCTCGCGGGGATTTCGTGGCTCAATGTCAGGGAAAGGGGGTAGCGATGGCGAGCAACGATAGCGCATTCAAGCTGTTGGTGCAGTACCAGCCGCAGCAATACGTAGATCGCTTCTTCCCCTTTCCTGGCGCGGTCTATGCGGGGATGTTGCCGACCGAGCTTGCGCGCGAACCGTTGCGGGCGGATGTGCTGTTGCGGGTGCGCTACCCCGCCGAGGGTGGCCAGTATTACGGCTTGCACTTCGAGGCGCAAACCAAGGCCGATAAATACATCGAGCGTCGGCTCTGCACCTACAATCTGCTGGCCGAGGAGCAGTACGACGATTTGGTGATGCTCTCCACCGTCGTTTATTTTGAGCGATGTCCGACGCCGACGCCGCCTTGGCAGCGATTCGGCCCCGACGGTCGGGTCATGCACCAGTTTGACTATACCGTCGTCAAACTATGGGAGATCCCAGTCGCTGATTGGCTGTCATCAGGTCAGGTTGGTCTGCTGCCCCTCGTCCCCTTCCTGAAAGGCGCGACCGTCGCAGATTTGGAAGGTGTGAGCGAAGCGTTAGAGCAAATCCCCGATCCTTTGCAACGCGCGAACACCACCTATTACACCATCTCGTTTGCTAAACGCGTTTTCACCGTCCCCGTCGTCAACGACTTCCTGAGGAGAAACAAAATGATTGATACCTTGATCAAAGAATCCCCCTTCTACTCGGAGATCATTGAACTGGGGCGAGAGGAGGGCGTTGTAACAGGTGAATTGCAGAGCATCCGTGCTACCATCATGCGGTTTGTCCAGAAGCGCTTTCCCGACTTGACGGCTGAGGCAGAGAAGCATCTTGCTACCATCAGCGATATTCCGACCCTGGAAGCGATGATCGATGTCATCCCTTACGTGCCGGATGCAGCGGCGGCGCGCGCGGCGCTGGGCTTGTAGAAGGAGGCCACCACCATGTCGGTCCAACGACAAGATTGGTCCTTGCATCGCAAGGGCAGCATCGACCAGCAGCGCCACAAAGAAAAAGTGCGCGAAGCCATCAAGAAGAACCTCTCCGACATCGTCAGCGAAGAAAACATCATCATGTCGGATGGCAAGAAGCAGATCAAGGTGCCGATCCGCTCACTCGAGCAATATCGCTTTCGCTATGACACGGGGCGGCAGACGCATTCCGGCCAGGGCAGCGGCAAGAGCAAGGTCGGCGATGTCATCGCCAAGGACCCCAGCGACCAACAAGGGCAAGGCGCTGGCAAGGGCAAAGGCGACGCGGGGGAAGAACCCGGCGAAGAATATTACGAGGCTGAGATCTCGGTGGATGAACTCGCCGCGCTGATCTTCGAGGATCTGGGGCTGCCCAATCTCGAAGAGAAGCGCAAGGCCGAGATCGAAGTCGAAACCGTCCGCTTCACCGACATCCGCAAAAAAGGCCCGATGGGCAATCTGGATAAGAAGCACACCATCATGGAGAACCTGAAGCGCAACGCCGCCCAGGGCGATCCGTCCTTCCACGACATCCAGAGCGATGACCTGCGCTTCAAGACGTGGGAAACCACCGTCCGCCACGAATCCAACGCCGTCGTGATAGCCATGATGGACGTCAGCGGCAGTATGGGTGATTTCGAGAAGTACATCGCGCGCAGCTTCTACTTCTGGATGGTGCGCTTCCTGCGGACGAAATATACCAACGTGCAGATCGTCTTCATCAGCCATCACACCGAGGCCAAAGAGGTGACGGAGGATGAGTTCTTCCATCGCGGCGAGAGCGGCGGCACCCAGGTCTCTTCGGCCTATGAACTGGCGCTGGAGATCATCAAGGAACGCTATACCCCCGCCGATTGGAACATCTATCCCTTCCACTTCTCGGACGGCGACAATCTGCCGTGGGATAATGACCGCTGCGTCCAGTTGGTCGAGGAATTGATGCGTCAGTGCAACATTTTTGGCTATGGCGAGATCCGCGAAGCACACTATCGTTCGCCGTCCACCCTGATGTCAGCCTTCAGCAAGATCACCGATAAAAAATTCACTGCCGTCACCATCGGCGACCGCCGCGAGGTCTATCCGGCGCTGCGCAAGTTTTTCAGCACGCGCGGCGAACCCGTGCCAGAGGCCCCCTAGAGAGGAACCTTCCCCATGGCCGATAAAGAAACCGAGCAACTCGAAGCGAATATCGCCCGCGCGTGGGATCTGGCAATTGCGATGGGCTTAGACCCCTTCCCCGTCAATTTCGAGATCGTCCCGCCGTCGATCATGTACGAATTCGGCTCGTATGGCTTGCCAGGCCGCTTCAGCCACTGGACGCGCGGCAAAGCGTATTACCGCATGAAGATGTCGTACGATTTTGGCCTCAGCAAGATCTACGAACTCGTCATCAACAGCAACCCTTCGTGGGCCTTCTTGCTCGAAAACAACAGCGTGCTCGAAAACACCTTCGTCGCCGCGCACGTCTTTGGCCACACCGACTTCTTCAAACACAACGCCTACTTTGCCCACACCGCGCGCAACATGGTGGATCGCGCCAGCGCCAGCGCCGAGCGCATCCACAAGTACGAGTTCGAGCATGGCCGCATCGAGGTCGAGCGCTTCCTCGATGCCGTGCTGGCCATCGAGGAGCACGTCGACTACTACACGCATCTCAAGCCCAGCTCGCCCGATGACGAGACGGCCAAGCCCATCGAGACGCCCTATGACGACATCTGGCTGCTCGACCGCGAGGCCCGCGAAAAACAAGCGCAAGAGCGCCGCCCCGCCAACCGCAAGTTTCCCAAGGAACCAACCAAAGACATCTTGCTCTTCCTGGCCGAGCATGCGTCGGGGCTGGAACCGTGGCAGCGCGACATCTTGCTGACCGTGCGCGAAGAGATGCTCTACTTCGTCCCCCAGATGCAAACGAAAGTCATGAACGAGGGGATGGCGTCGCTCGCCCACAGTCGCATCATGCGCAATATGGACCTCGACAGCGAGCAGTATATGCAGTTCGCCACGCTGCACACGGGGGTGCTGTCGCCGAACAAGTATTCGCTGAATCCCTATTACCTGGGCTACACCGTCTTGCAGGACATCGAGCGGCGCTGGGATAACCCGACAGCGGACGAGATCGCGCAGGGACGACAACCCGGCCAGGGCTGGGCGAAGGTGCTGGAGGTGCGCGAAACCGACAACGATGTCTCCTTCCTGCGCAACTACCTGACCGAAGACCTCGTCAAAGAACTGGACCTCTATCTCTATCGCAAAGAGGGCGAAGAATGGGTCATCGTCGAGAAAGACTGGCGCAAGGTACGCGACGGCATCGTTGCGGGCCGGACGAACTTTGGCTATCCCTACCTCGTCGTTGATGATGGCGACTATCGGCGCAACTCCGAGCTCTACATCAAGCACCTCTATGAGGGGCAAGAGATGGATCTTTCTTACGCGGAAAAGACCCTCACCTATCTCTACCAGATCTGGGGGCGACCGGTCCATCTCGAAACGATCTTCGATGAGCGCCGCGTCCTGCTCACCTTCGACGGCACGCAAAACACCCGCAAGCTCCTCGATGAAGACGACGAATGATGCTCAGCCACAATAGTGCGCCACCCTCCCCCAGCAAAACGACGGGTGCCAGTGATCATATGATCGCTGGCACTCGTCGTAGCTAGGCGCGTCGGTTACTTCTGCGTCGCTTCGCCTTCGATGCTGATCTTGATGTCGTCGCTGACCAAGAAGCCACCCGCTTCGAGCGCCACGTTCCAGTTCAGCCCAAACTCTTTGCGGTTGATCTTCGTCGTGGCCGTAAAGCCCGCGATGTGCGTGCCAAAGGGCGTGTTGCCCTCACCATTCAGTTCCGTATCCAACTCAACCTGCTTCGTGACACCACGGATGGTGAGGTCACCGATCACGTTCAGATGCTTGGCATCTTGCGCCAAGACCCGCGTGCTCTTGAAGGTGATGGTGGGGAAGGTGGCGACATCCAAGAAATCGGGGGATTTCAAGTGGCCGTCGCGCTTCTCATCGCGCGTGTCAACAGTGGCGGCGTCGATGGTGACCTCCACCGAACCCTTGCTATGGTCAGCCATATCCGTAACGATGGTGCCCTTCACGCCTGTGAAACGGCCCTTGACGGTCGTCACCATCATATGCTTGACGGAAAACTCGACCAGGGAATGTGAAGCGTCGAGTTCCCAAGTGGTTTGACCGATGGTTGCTGGCGAAGTCATGAAAAAAGTCTCCTCTGTGCATAGTGCAAACGCGGTTGAAGGCAGGTACAATGTATGCCTGCGACATATATAGTTTAGCTCTATACATCAAAAAAGTCAAGACTCAGCAAAAAACTTCCAAAACTGAAGTATACGAGATGGGCAAATATGCCCCTTGCTTCTTGCTTCACGCTCACACCCTCGCCCCGCTGGCAACGAGCATGCCCCGGATGATACACTGCCCCTGGATTCACGATCACTGTAACCACCCATGCTTGCAAAAGCTGTTATCGATGCGCCATGCGTGCAGTCAAACTCCGCCACAGAAAGATGAGATCGATGGAGACACCGACGTATCCATTCGTGCAGGTCAGTGTGACGGGCAGTGTTGCCACCATCACCCTGGATCGGCCCGAGGTCCACAACGCCTTTGACGCGACCCTAATCGCCTCACTCACCGCCGCCTTTCATGCCATGGGGACCCGCGATGATCTGCGGGCAGTGGTGTTGCGTGGCGCGGGGGCCAGCTTTTGCGCGGGCGCTGACCTGGCCTGGATGCGCGCGAGCCTGGCG
>JACDGC010000223.1 GCA_013815535.1 Ktedonobacterales bacterium | reverse complement strand
CGCCCCCGGCTCACCGAGCCGGAAGCACCAGAGATGCTGAGGCGCCCCACCCCTTCGGCCCAGAGCGCGAAACGGGTGGGGCGCCTCTTTGCGCCGTCCCCCACACGGCCCATGACATTTGACAAACGCCTTGCGACGTGATAACCTGTTGAATTGCACGGGTATCATTTCATGGGTCTTCAGCAAGGCACATCCCTCACCAGGGTAAGCGTGCCTCTCGGCAACGCTACCCGCAATGATATCCCCCGGTATCGCGCCATTGGCGCGCTCTTTTGATCGTCCGCGAAATTACTGGTGGAGGCGAGTTCGTGCCCACAATCAATCAACTGGTGCGGAAAGGCCGCACCAACAAAGACAAAAAGAATAAAGCGCCCGCGCTGCAATTCTCGTTCAATGCGCTCAAAAACAAGCCGCAGAAGTCCGAAGGCGCGCCCTTCAAGCGTGGCGTGTGCACCCAAGTGCGCACGATGACGCCGAAGAAGCCGAACTCGGCGCTGCGCAAGATCGCCCGCGTGCGTCTGTCGAACCAAATGGAAGTCACGGCGTATATCCCCGGTGAAGGCCACAACCTGCAAGAGCACTCCGTGGTCCTCATTCGCGGTGGCCGTGTGAAAGACCTGCCGAGCGTGCGTTACCACATCGTGCGTGGCACGCTGGATAGCCAGGGCGTTGATAAACGGCGCCAGGGTCGCTCGAAGTACGGCGCGAAGCGCCCGAAGGCGGGCGCGACAGCCGCGAAGAAGAAATAACTAGTCCTAGTCCTTTCCCTCGCGTATACCGTGCATCTCGCGTACAATCTTCTTAGAGGTGATCGGCGATTCGGGTGCCCGTTCCACGGCACCTCGCCGCTCGACTTCCGCCAGAAACCAGCCGCGCACGTGCGGCCAGGTCGGTGGTTGTGCATCTGGGCCGAATGCCAGCAATGGCATGAGCGATCTCCCACGCGCAAGCGTGGGCATCAATCCACAATGCGTAACCCGACCGCCCTGACTGGGTGGGGTACGTCCATTGGAAGGAATAGCCGTCTATGTCTCGACGAGGTAAAGTTGTTCGGCGTCCGATCATTCCTGACGCCAAGTACAGCAACATCAACATGACCCAATTCATTGGGCGCATCATGATGGATGGCAAGCGCAGTCTGGCCGAGCGCATCGTCTATGGCGCACTCGACCTCATCGACGAGCGCACCAAGGCCACAGCGGATGAGCGGTTGCGCCGCCCTTCCATCGAAATCTTCGAGCAGGCGCTGCGCAATGCCGCGCCAAACGTCGAAGTGAAGCCGCGCCGCGTCGGCGGTGCGACCTATCAGGTGCCGATTGAGATTCGCCGCGAACGCCGTGGGGCGTTGGCGATGCGCTGGCTCATCACGGCGTCGCGCGCCCGCAAAGGTCGCTCGATGGCCGAGAAATTGGCATCAGAGATCATGGATGCCGCCACCATGCAGGGGGCGACCATCCGCAAAAAAGAAGAAATCCATCGCATGGCCGAGTCTAACAAGGCCTATGCTTCCTACAAACGGTGAGGATTATGCCCAGAGAATATCCGCTCGAACGTACCCGTAACATCGGCATCATCGCGCACATCGACGCTGGCAAGACGACGACGACGGAGCGCATCTTGTTCTACACCCAAAAGATCCATCGCATCGGCGAAGTCCACGAGGGCGCGGCGACGATGGACTGGATGGTGCAAGAGCAAGAGCGCGGCATCACCATCACCTCTGCCGCGACGACCTGCTTTTGGAAAGATCATCGCATCAACATCATCGACACTCCAGGGCATGTGGATTTCACGGTGGAGGTCGAACGCTCGCTGCGCGTGCTGGATGGCGGCGTGGTGGTCTTCGATGCCGTGGCCGGCGTGGAGCCACAGTCCGAAACGGTGTGGCGCCAAGCTGACAAATACGCGGTGCCGCGCATCTGTTTTGTCAACAAGATGGATCGCACGGGGGCGGATTTCTGGCGCACGGTCGGCATGATCGTGGATCGCCTCAATGGTAATCCACTGCCGATTCAAATCCCCGTCGGACGCGAAAGCGACTTCAAGGGCTTCGTGGACTTGATCACGAACGAAGCGATCATCTTCACGGATGACCTCGGCAAGGTGTCCGAGTCGGTCGAGATCCCCGCGAACTTGGTGGACGAGGCGAAAAAGCACCGCGACATCATGATCGAGAAGATCGCCGAGACCGACGATGACCTGTTTGCCAAGTTCGTCGAAGGCGAAGACATCTCGGCGGATGAACTGCGTGTGGCGCTGCGTAAGGCCACCATCGCGGGCAAACTGATTCCGGTATTGTGCGGCTCGTCCCTGAAAAACAAGGGCGTGCAGGCAATGCTGGACGCGGTCATCTACTTCCTGCCGTCGCCGCTCGAAATTCCCCCGCCGAAGGGCATCGACCCCGACACCGGTGAAGAGCACGAATTGCTCGTCAGTGATGACGGCACCTTCGCAGCGCTGGCCTTCAAGATCGTGGCGGACCCATATGGCCGCTTGACCTACATGCGCGTCTACTCCGGCAAGATGTCGAAAGGCTCCTACGTCATGAACTTGACGAAGGGCAAACGCGAACGCATCGGGCGCCTGTTGCAGATGCACGCGAACCACCGCGAAGATATCGATGAGATCTACGCGGGCGACATCTGCGCGGCGGTCGGCTTGAAAGACACCTTCACGGGTGACTCGATCTGTGACCCAGAGCATCCCATCCAATTGGAAAACATCGTCTTCCCCGAACCGGTGATCTCGATCTCGATTGAGCCGAAGACGAAGGGTGACCAAGACAAGATGGGCATCGCGCTGTCGCGCTTGGCCGAAGAAGATCCGACCTTCCGCGTGCGGACGGACGAGGAATCCGGCCAGACCATCATCTCCGGCATGGGTGAACTGCACCTGGAAGTGCTGATCGACCGCATGTTCCGCGAGTTCAAGGTGGAAGCCAACCAGGGCAAACCCCAGGTGGCCTATCGCGAAAGCATCACCCAACAGGCCCAGGCCGAGGGGCGCTTCGTGCGTCAGTCGGGCGGGCGCGGCCAATATGGCGACGTGTGGGTGCGGCTGGAACCATTGGAGCACGGCAAAGGCTACGAATTCGTCAATGCCATTGTCGGTGGCGTCGTGCCGCGCGAATACATCAAGCCCGCCGAGGAAGGCATTCGTGAGGCCCTCGAAGGTGGTGTCATCGCTGGCTACCCCATCATCGACGTGCGTGCGACCATCTATGATGGCTCGTATCACGAGGTGGACTCCAACGAAATGGCCTTCAAGACGGCGGGTTCGATGGGTGCCCGCGAAGCCGCCCGCAAGGCGAAACCCGTCTTGCTGGAACCGATCTTCAAGGTGGAAGTCGTGACTTCGCAGGACTTCTACGGTGATGTGCTCGGCGACCTCAACCGCCGTCGCGGCCAGATCACCGGCATGGACGAGCGTGGGGGCACTCAGGTGCTGCGCGCGAATGTGCCGATATCCGAGATGTTTGGCTACATCAATGATCTACGGTCCATGACCAGCGGGCGCGCGTCAAGCAGCATGGAGTTCTCACACTATGCTGAGGTGCCGCGCAACGTGGCCGAAGAAGTCATCGCTAAATCTGCCGGCCGGCTCGCAGCCCGTGCAGGCCAGCAGTAGCACAGAGGGATACAAGCAATCGCTTGTATCCCTTTCTCATGGGGCCTAGTCGGGCTAGTGATTTGCCCACGGAGGGGAGCATGCGGTATGATCAATTGTTCCCCCCAATTCGCACCATTTGTGTGGTAAAGAGAGTTATTCATGTCGAAACCAGCAAAGCGGCGTATCCGCATTCGTCTGCGCGCGTACGACCACCACATTCTTGATTCCTCGGCGAAGCAGATCGTCGAGACGGCGGAAGCCTCAGGCGCGACCGTGTCGGGACCGATCCCTCTGCCGACCGAGATCAAGAAATTCACCGTGT
Source organism: Ktedonobacterales bacterium (assembly GCA_013815535.1). Lineage (GTDB taxonomy): Bacteria > Chloroflexota > Ktedonobacteria > Ktedonobacterales > JACDGC01 > JACDGC01. The sequence goes on along the minus strand of JACDGC010000223.1, from coordinate 2,662 downwards.
TGCGCTCGCCCTTCATTGATAAGGACTCGCGTGAGCAATTCGAGATTCGGACGCACAAGCGCCTGATCGACATCCTCGAACCCACGGGCAAGACGGTGGAGCAGTTGACCAAACTGAATCTCCCCGGCGGCGTGGATATCGAAATCAAGCTCTAGCGCGTTCGCGCGAGATGAAGCGTGCAGATGCCAGGAAGGCCGGATTGACCCGGCTGCGTATCTCTCGGTCAGTGCGACCGAAATTGGGGTACGTCTTACGAGAGAAGCAACTGGCGTTGAGCTTCACTTCCTGCGAACCGCTTTATGGGCAGCACCAGCGTCATGCGACGTTGGCAGGGTGCGCCTTGGCAACGGGCCAGCGCATCCAGATCCGAATTCATAAAGCGAGGCAAGCAATGCTTACTGCCATCCTGGGTCGCAAAGTGGGCATGACCCAGATCTTCACCGAGAGCGGCAACTCCATCCCGGTCACGGTCATCGAAGCGGGGCCATGCACGGTCACGCAGATCAAGACCGTCGCCACCGATGGCTATGAAGCCGTACAAATCGGCTTCGGCACCAAGAAAAATGCCAAACGCCCGGAATTGGGCCACCTGGGGCACAATCTGCCGCAGCTTGAGGCGCAAAAGAAGCGCCGCCAAGAAGAACGCGCCAAAACCCGCCAGGCGGCCCGCGCACGCGGCGAGTCGGGCGTGGCGGCGGAAACCGACGACGCCACCGAGGCAGGCGACGGTGAAGCCGAGCAAGCGACCTCCACTGCGCGCGGCACCGCCGAGCGGCGGCGCGGTCGCACGGGGGGGGGCCTGGGTCCTTTCCAGGTGCTGCGCGAAGTCGAAGTCAAAGGGGATGACGAAGTGACCATCGGCCAGGTGGTCGATTCCGAGATCTTCACGGTTGGCGACTTCGTCGATGTCATCGGCACGAGCAAGGGCAAAGGCTTCCAGGGCGTCATGAAGCGCCACGGTTTCCATGGCGGCCAGCGCACCCACGGTCAATCTGACCGCATGCGCGCCCCCGGCTCCATCGGCGCAGGCACCACGCCAGGGCGCGTCCTCAAGGGCACGCGCATGGGCGGGCGCATGGGCAATGACCAGATCACCATTAAGGCGCTGGAAGTCGTGCAGGCCGACGCCGAGCGCAACCTGCTCGTCATCAAAGGCTCGATCCCCGGAGCCAACGGCGGCATCGTCCTGATTCGTAAGCAGAAGGTGGGGTATTAAGCCATGGCGACGGCAAAGATCTATGATCTGACGGGCCAGTCGGTCGGCGAGCAAGACTTGGCTGACAACGTGTTTGGCATGCCCATCAACGAGGCCGTGCTGCATCAAGTCGTGACTTCGCAGATGGTCAACCGGCGTCAGGGCAATGCCTCAACCAAAACCCGCGCCCAGGTGAGCGGCGGCAACAGCAAGCCCTATCGCCAAAAGGGCACAGGGCGCGCCCGCCAAGGCTCCACCCGCGCGCCACAGTTCCGGGGCGGCGGCAATGTCTTTGGGCCACACCCCCATGAATATCATCACAAGATCAATCGCAAGATGAAGCGCATCGCCATCCGCTCGGCCCTGTCAGATAAAGCGCTGAATGAGCGCGTGCTGATGGTGCAAGAGACGACGATGGACATGCCGAAGACGAAGACGATGATCACCTTCTTCGAGTCGCTGGCATTGACGGATGACTATCACAAGGTGCCATCGGTGCTGGTGCTGCTGGGCGAGCGCGACGAAAACTTCATCGCCTCTATCGGCAACATCCACCACGTCAAGTATACCCACGTCTCGGCCATCAACGTCGTGGAATTGATGAAACATGATTACCTGATGCTGTCGCCCGACGCGCTGGCCTTCATCGAAGCAACCTTCGACGACGGCGCGCCACGCACGACGGATGCGGCGGAAGGGGAAGAGTAACTGCCATGGAACTCACCGAAGTCATTCGCCGTGGCATCGTCACCGAGAAAACGGTGGCCATGCAACAACCCGCCGCCAATCAGGTCAAGCGCCAAGCTGTCTTGCAAGAACGCGAGCGCCAGGGCCAAGACGTCAAGATGATCGACCTGACGCATAAATACGTCTTTGAGGTCGCGCTCCACGCCACGAAGATTCAGATTCGCCAAGCGGCGGAACTGCTCTTCCCCGACATCACGGTGCTGTCAGTCAACACGATGCGCATCCCTGGCAAGGCCAAGAGCATTCGCACGCGCAAGGGCGTCCGCCGCACTCCGGCCCGCCCTTGGAAGAAGGCCATCATCACCGTCCGTGCGGACGAAACCATCTCCATGTTGCAGCCGTAACAACTCTGGCTGAGGAGGAACAGCAATGCCCATTCGGCAATATCGACCAACCTCGCCGGGACGGCGCGGCATGTCGGTCAACACATTCGAAGAAATCACGCGGTCGCGACCCGAGAAGTCGCTGGTCGAAGCCAAGCCGTCGAAGGCGGGCCGCAACAACCAGGGGCGCATCACAACGCGCCATCGCGGTTCGGGCGTCAAGCGCCGCTATCGCATCATCGACTTCAAGCGCGACAAAGATGGCGTGCCCGCGAAGGTCGCCACCATTGAGTATGATCCCAATCGCTCGGCGCGTATCGCGCTGCTGCACTATGTGGATGGAGCCAAGCGCTACATCTTGGCACCGCTAGGCTTGAAAGTCGGCGACATGCTGATG
>JACDGC010000222.1 GCA_013815535.1 Ktedonobacterales bacterium | reverse complement strand
GTATACAGGTGTTCATAATTCCAAAATTGATAGCTGTTCGCCCGAATGGTTGCCCCCGTGGGCGCAACGCCGTCGATGGTCAACTGCGTCACCTTCGTGCCTTCACCCACCAGCGACGGCAATCCCACATAGCCGATGGCACCAGGGGTGCTCTCGACATAGCTGAGGATGCCGCTGGTCGAGTCTTTTTTCAGCACATTGTCATTGGGATTGGCGACTTCGTCTTGGCCGCCCAGCACGAATTGGCGGAAGGTTGCGCGGGTGCCGGAGGTGGATGGGCGAATCGCTTTTTTGATGATCAGATTCGGGCCACCCACTTGGCTCCAATTCGTGATGGAGCTATCCGCATAGATGCCGTTGATGTCGCTGGCCTTCAGGTTGGTGATGCCAGTCACGGCGGGATTGACGATCATGACGAAGGGAATGACGCAGACGATGTGATCATTCAGATCCGCGTAGTGGCTGAGAGAGCTATCCGCATAGATATCGGATGCCCCGATGGCGGCTTGGCCGTTATTGACATTGGTCAGCCCATTCTTGCTGCCCAAGCGATTCGCATCATACGCGCTGTTGTTCGTATCTTGCGTTGCCACATCGACCTGCACCCCCGGGTGCAGTTGCATGAATTGCTGGGCCGCCAGCGCCGCCAGCGGTTGCAGCGCGGTCGAGCCATCGATCTTGAGGGTGCCAGTGAGGGGCAGGTCTGCCGCTGCGGATTGGCGCGCGCCGTCGCAGGCGACCAAAGCCAAGCACAGCATGGTCCCCACCAACAACGCCACGCGGCGTTTGCTGGCGCTCTTGCTGCTCTTCATGGGTAAAAATCCATCTATCGTGCATGATGCCGCTACCCCGCACCCCAGGGGCGGGTAGCCACGGGGCAGTGTGCCCCATCCATTGCTGACTATAGCAAGGATTCAGGTGATTTGTAGGCAGTTTCTGTTAAATTTAGAATAAGTTTAGGTTAAGCCTTGGCACCGTCCTCTTGGTGGCTGCCTGCTATGGCATTAGGCGGATGCGCTATACTAGGCATAAACAGGTGTCAAGGGGAAGCAAGCCATGTCCACGCCCACCAGCATCACGTCCGTCACGGTCGAGCCGCTGAACCTGCCGCTCTATGAGCCCTTCCAGATCGCCACGGGCGTGTTCCCCGCCGCCAATAACGTCATCGTGCGCGTGACGCTGGCTTCGGGCGCGGTGGGACTGGGCGAGGCGTCGCCCTCGCTGCCGAGCGGCGGCGAGACACAAGCGACCGTGCTGGCGGGTGCCCAGGCCATGGCCGAGGTGCTGCCAGAGCGCGACGCGGCCAGTTGGCGCGGTCTGGCGCAGTGGTTGCGGGCAAACTTCAAGGCCCAGGAATGCGCCCGCGCCGCGACCGAAATGGCGCTGCTCGACGCCCTCACCCGGCACCATGGCGTGCCGCTCTATCAGTGGTTCGGCGGCACGCAGACGCGCATCGAAACCGATCTCACCATCCCCATCGTCGCGCCAGAGCGCGCCCGCGAGTTGGCGAGCGCCATCGCGGCGCGGGGCATCCGCATCATCAAGGTCAAGGTGGGCGGCGACCTGGGGGACGACGAGGCGCGCGTCGTCGCCATCCACGAGGCCGCGCCCGCAGCGACCCTCCAATTGGACGGCAACCAGGGCTTCAGCGTCACGTCGGCCTTGCGTTTCTTGGCGCGGCTCGAAGCACGCGGCATCATCCCCACGCTCTTCGAGCAGCCGCTCTATCGGGATGATTGGCTGGGCATGACGGACCTGACGGCGCGTGCCCCCGTCGCCATCTGCGCCGACGAGAGCGTCCACACTGCCGCTGACGCCATTCGCGTCGTGCGCGAGCGTGCCGCCCACATCATCAACATCAAACTGATGAAGTCGGCTTTCCTGGCGTCGCTGGATATCGTGGGCGTCTGCCACGCGGCGCGCCTGGACCTGATGATCGGCGGAATGATGGAATCGCGGTTGGGCAGCGCCGCCGCCGCGCACTTCGCGGCAGGCATTGGCGGCTTCGTTTCCATCGATCTGGATACGCCGATGCTCATCGATGGCGATCCCTTCACGGGGGGCTATGCGCAGACGGGGGGCGTCTACGATCTCGCGGGCGTCACAGCGGGCCATGGCGTCGCGCAGCGCTGAGAAATCTGTGCTATAATCTACCACAATAAACATATTGCTCTGGGGGCTTCGGCCCTGTGGGGCATTTTTGTTTGCATGCGGCCCGCACATGGCGGGCGTTGTGGCAGCCAGCCATGTCGCAGATGAAGGATGATAGGAAAGGTCGTGTTGCTTTACCAGTCTAAGAGCCGTCCGTGGCGAGCGCTGGAGTTGTTGGCACCGCTCACCCCGCGCGATTTCGCCAACCTCACCCCCGACCAACGCGCGGAACTGGAACCCAATTTTTGGGAGAGCGTCTGCTCAGAGTATGACGCCGAAAACTTGTGCCTGGAATTGGAGCGACGGCGCGACGCGGGCGCGCACTATTCCGAGGAGTTTTGGTCCTTCGAGGCCGTGTGGCGGCGCGACGAGATGAACCACTATGTCGGCTTCCGGCGGCTCTATGCCCTCACCTTTGGCCGCAGCGAAGACGACATCGAGGCCGAGATGCGCCAGCGCGCCGCCGACTTCTCGGCCTTTGGTGAGTTTTTGGAAGACGAGTTCAAGTTGTGCCTGATGCTGGCCTATGATGAGTTGGCAACCACACGCTCCTATGCCACCGATGTGCCGCTCTATCAATCGCTGGGACACCCCGCGCTGGCCGCGTGGATCGAGCGTGTGCGCGCCGATGAAGCGATGCACTATTACAATGCCCTGCGCGTGTGCCAGACGCGCCACCACGACCGCTTACCCGAAGCCGCCACGCTGGTGCGGCGCGTGCTGGCGCTGGATCTGACCGACACGGATTACCGTGCCACCTTCATTCTGGACCACAAAGGCCCCAGCTATTCCCCCGCCATCCTCACTGCCGTGGCGGACACATTGTGCAACGTCATTGCCCGCCAGGGATAGCACGACCTCAGCCCAGGCGCGGCGGACCCTGGTGAATGCGTGCCTGCAACTGGGCGACGTTCACGTCGTCGCCCCAATGGGCCTCCATCCACCACGTCGCGCCCGCCTCGGCCAGGGGGGCGACGATGGCGCGTGCGGCAGCGGCATCGTCACCCGGCGTCTCGCCCTCAGAGACGATGTCGAATGGGGTGGTGGCGGTGCGGTGGGCGGCGGCATAGTCGGCCATGGCGCGGATGTCGGGCGGGGTGACGGTGCCCAGCGTGCCATCATCGTTGAATTTGTTGGGCAACAAACCATCATAGCGCAGCGCACGGGCCATCGAGCGAGGGCGCGGCCAGCCACCCACCACCCAGATGGGAATGCGCGGCTGCTGCACGGGCGTCGGCTGAAAGGCCATCTCCGCAACGTGGTAATGCTGGCCATCGAAGTGGAAGGGCTGGCCACTCCATAAACCAGTGAGGATCGCCAGCCCCTCGTCCAGCAGTTCCGCGCGGGTCTTGCGGTCCGTCGCCTCGCCCACCCCCGCGAAGGCGGCGTCATCCAACGCGCCCAGGCCGACGGGGACGATCAGCCGTCCCTGCGAGAGGCGGTCAACCGTCATCGTCTCACGCGCCAGCTTCCAGGGCCGCCGCCGCGAGACAGGCGTGATCAACGCGCCGATGCGCACACGCTCCGTCTTCACAGCGATGGCGGCCAACAAGGCCCAAGGGTCGAAAGCCGGGGTGTTGGGGATGGCGATGCCGTCCCAATAAAAGACGCCATCCCACCCAGCAGCTTCCGCCGCCACCGCCATCGCTAAAATCTCCGCCACCGTCCCACGTGGAATGATGAAACCATAGTGCATGCGCTCATTGCCTCCCCAATGTTACGTGAATCTGTGCTGCGACACACCATAGCGCACATTTCCAGACAGGGAATGTCAACATAAGCACATCTGATCGGAGACATGGTCAGATGCATCCGCACTGCTTGGGTGGTGTCGCTAGGTTAATTCCTGTCGCAGTGTTTCGAGTTCATCTTTGGGGATGCGAACTTTACGATCATCCAGCGGATCGCGCGAAGGATGAATTTTGCCCATCGCTTCCAAACGGTCGAAAACTTTTTCGATGGTGTAGCGGGTTTTCCCCGTCTCACGCATCAACGAAAACACCAATTCCATCTTATACAGATACTCTTGTGGAGCAGACATGACTATAGCACCCCTCGGCAGCGTAGCCACCTACTTTCCTCTTATTACGGAAGGAGATTGAATCGATGCTTCTTAATGACAGCGACCAGCCGACACGGCATGCCCCCTCCCCGTCGATATGACCATCATGAATCCAGCCACCACCTGGGCGCGGATGCCTGGCGAAGAGCAAGGGCACTTCTTGCTGGTGGCGATGAAGACGCTGAACCATCGTCCCTTACCTGATCCGGGCTGGAAGGGTTTGCAGATGGCGGGTCTGGCCTCGGTGGTTGCAGGCAACCTGGCGCTTTGACCGAGCGGCGTCTTTCTGCTGCAATATGTCATCGAAACTGAGTTTGCCTGGTTAGCCGATTGGCTGTAAGATGATGAGAGGGGCACGCGGGCCAGCCGGAGCGGACTGATGAGGACAACCGCGCTGCCAAGGAAGAGGGGTTGCTATGGTTGAAACGGTGTTGAAAAGCTGGACGGCGCAATTGGCGAACTGGGTCGAAGTCGTCGCGGCCCTCCTCATCGGCCTCGCGGCCATCGAAGCGGTGGCGCGCTTGCTGGTCTACTTCCTGCGCCGCCACGGCATGGCCGATGCCACCGAGGATGTGCGCCTGCGCCTGGGTCGTTGGTTGACCCTGGCGCTGGAGTTCGAGTTGGCAGCGGATGTGGTGCGCACCGCCGTCGCCCCCGACTGGACGCAAATCGGCCAACTGGCCGCCATCGCCACCATTCGGACGCTGCTGAACTATTTCTTGCGCCAAGAGGTGGACCAAGTCGCCACGCGCCCCGTGGCAAATCCGCTGATGGCGACCCCGCTTAGCGCAAGCAACGTGAGGGAGACCAATGCTGCTGAGTGAAGCGGGGATCCTCTCCCTTGCCATCATCCTGATTCAGTTCGTCAGCACCATCATCATCAGCGGCTCGGTCGTGGGGGCCATCGTCGCGCTGGTGCGCGGGCCACGCGCCACGGCACTGCGCCAGGCACGGCAACGCGTGGCCGAGGGCGTGATGTTGGGGCTATCGCTAGTGGTCGCCGCAACCCTGCTCAAAACGATCACCATCCACTCGTTCGCGCAACTGGGCCTTTTCGCCGCCATCATCGCCCTCCGCACCATCCTCAAGCGGATCTTCACGTGGGAAGCACAGACCCTGTGACGCACGTCACCACCTGGCGGGCGTCGACGCATGCTACACTGCAAAGGGTGCGAGGTCACTGAGCTCGCTCATCCATTGTGTGTTTGCGGACTGAAAGGAGCTTATAGACCATGTGCGTGCGACGTTCTACGCTACATCATGGTGTTGTGATTGGAGTGATGATGATGCTGGCACTGGGGGCGACAGCCTGTGCTGGCAGTTTGATAGGAGGCAATACGGTGAAAGGTTCGGGCAACGTCAAAACCGATGTTCGCCAAGTGAGCGGCTTCAGCAGTGTGAAACTCTCGGGCATCGGCAGCCTGGAGATCGCGCAAACGGGCACCGAGGGCCTCTCTATCTCAGCCGAGGATAATCTGCTGCCCCTCATCAACACGAATGTGCAGGGCGGCGTGCTCGACATTCACAGCCAGCCAAATACGAATCTTCAGCCGACCAAGCCCATCATCTATCTGCTCTCCGTCAAAGACCTCACGGCCATCACGCTCAGTGGCGCGGGCTCCGTGACGGCCCAGCAATTCAAGACGCCCAACCTCACGGTTGACTTGAGCGGCGCGGGCGATATCAACCTCACCGGGCTGCAACTGAACAGCCTGACCGTCAAGATCTCTGGCACGGGCAACATGACGGTGGTCGGCACCACCACCAACGAAGACGTCAGCGCATCGGGGGTGGGCGACTACAAAGGCGAACAACTTGCCAGCGCAACCGCCAAAGTGCGGCTCAGTGGCGTGGGCAGTGCCGCCGTGCGCGCCAGCCAATCGCTCGATGTCACCATCAGCGGCGTCGGCAGCTTGACCTATTATGGCGACCCCACGGTGACGCAGCATATCACCGGCCTGGGCAAAGTGACGCATGCCCAAGGGTGACGCGGGAAAGCATCCCGTCACCTGAGCCCCCAGTGTCTCGACCACGAGGCCCCTGGTTCCCGCAGCAATGCGGCGCAACCAGGGGCCTCGTGGCATTGTCGCCACCAATTTGTAAGCTCAACTTGATCGACTGGCATCATCATTGCGTTTTCTATCCCAGCAACGGAAACACGGCGCTGAGCCGTTTCAATTCCCCTTCACCGCACTAACCAAGAGAGGTAGCCCCCATGACGTACCCCAACACGATGAATGGCACCACAAACCAGGGCACCACCGCGCCAGACTTGGCGACGACAGCCCAGCAGTCCGCGCAAGACGCCAAGCAGCAAATTCAGCAAACTGCCCAGTCGGTGCAAGAGCAAGCCCGCACGGCAGCCAACGCCCAACTTTCGCAAGCGTCACATGGGCTGGGTGAATTCGC
>JACDGC010000221.1 GCA_013815535.1 Ktedonobacterales bacterium | reverse complement strand
TGGATGGACCCTTCATTTTGCCCGCGTCTCGCCATCTGCTTCCCCTCCGTTAATCGTTCTTGCTCGATAACGCGAGCTGTTGGATGAAGGACTGTAACGCCTGTGCCGGAATACGGCGTGAGCGGCCTACTTTGTAACTCGCAAGCTGACCAGTGAATACAAGCTCATACATCACCGAGCGGCTGAGGCTCAACAGGAATCCGGCTTCCTGAATAAGGAATGCTACAAGGTACGCTTCGGGGATGGGAGGTTCAACCAGAAGACATCGAAACCTATGATGAAGAAAAGCAATACAACATCTTTGTCATGTTCTTAGGCATTGATAAAAGTGAAGACACCTCCGACCAACGATGGGACGCTGCCAATCTCATGCGTGAAGGAGAGCGATTTATGAATGAGATGGCTGAGCGAGGTCGTATCGTTCGTGGACTCTATGCAACTAGCCGCACACGTGACGGTATCTTTCTGTTAGAACGCATGGAGTTCTCACAAATTGCTGAATTCAGCAATGCCAAACGGAAGGCGTATTGTATTGATATGGGAACTAGCAAGAGCGCTATAGCAAGAGACTATCGAGCATATCTTCACACACTAAAACTGCCCAAGAAGCTCACCCAAGGCATTCTTTAAGATATAGTAGTGTTGGGATACAAATCCACAAGTAACGACAGGAAAATCCTGGATTTATTCATTTAGTGAGACCCGTTGCGACAGGGTGAGGAATATTCACGACCTACTTTGACAAAAGTTACCATTAAATCGAGGCTCTCTTTTTTTACTTAAACCCTAGTATGCAAACACTTGGCCTCTCTCAACCCGTCTTAAGAGCAGACACGTGCCTTGATGATCGTTTCTTGAGGGGGACAGGTGCTCAATGGATAATGGCCAATTCGTGGCACTGATGCAGCCTCACATTCCCACTGCAGTGCGGATCGCCACCGCTCTTGTCGGCATGGCTGACAGTGAAGATGCCGTCCAGGAAGCTTTCGTTCGCGCCTGGAAAGCCTGGCCCGACCTACGTGAGCCTGAATTGGCGCGTTCTTGGCTTTTGCGCATTGTCGTTAATGTCTGCCAGGACTGGCGACGCAGTAGCTTTGGCACGCACCGCCATCGTGTCATTCCCATCACCGATGAGCTACCACTGTTGAGTACCGCGTTGGGCGACAACGCGCATGTAGATGCGCTCGATCTGGCACAGGCCATCGCCACTCTAGAAGAAGGTCTGCGCCAGATCGTACAACTTCGCTATTTTGCTGGGCTAGATGCCACAGAGATTGGTGCTGTGCTGCATTTGCCCCCTGCCACAATACGCACTCGTTTACGCCGCGCCCTCACGCTCCTACGCCACAATTTGCTGCCCAAAACGGTGGCACCAATTCGCTCCCCGCTGGAGGCCGAGCTATGACGATGAACCACCTCACCTCCTTACCACCGGAGGACGAAGAGGCGCAACTACGTAGACTAGAGGAACGATTGCAACAAGCGGGTGCCCCCTTCCGGGAGCGTGAAATCTCCACAGACCGATTCGTTGCGCTTCTGAATGAATTGGCAGCGAGTCGTCGCGACGCTCCATCATCGTTTCACCCTCAAAAGGAGTCTCCCATGATGCCCTCTTTTGTTCCCCCGCCATCTGAACGTAGTACGCATCCGCACCGAAGCATCTTGACGCCCATTATACTCACCACGCTGCTCGTGGTGCTCAGTGGGGTGGTGTTTACCACACTAAATCATCGCGGAACACATAATAGCGTCCCTGGAACATCTGCTAGCTCGTCACCAACGATAGTTCCAGGGTTAGGGACGATCGTTCCAAACAGCGTCGCCATCACCCCTCCTCTCACCTCAGCGCCCGTGAAGAACTTCCAGGAGTTTGAGACTCACACCTACCAAACCAGCCAGTTACGAGTTGACGCGCAGGGAAATCTATGGAGTGAAGGCTACAATGCCTTCGCAACCAATCAAGAACAGGAAGCGATTGCAAAGACAACGCCCACAGGGGTTACCACGCTCTTCCCCATTCCTGATACAACCTTTGCGATGACGCCTGGTGGAACGCAGGACTATCTGCGGAAATTGTCCCCCTTAACTATCGGACCAGATGAGAATCTATGGTTCGTCCGTAGTAGTTTCCAAAGTGACACCGTAACCAATTCTTTAGGTCGCATGACGCCAACAGGAGAATTCACGTTCTTCGCAGTGCCCAGCTTTGGGAGCGGTCTCCTTTCCTCCAGCATCGATTCGCTGACCGCAGCCCCAGATGGAAATATCTGGTTCACGGCCAATGTAGGGAGTACTGCGACACAACCGGGGTATGGCCGCATTGGTCGCCTAACCCCCACCGGGACGCTCACTTGGTTCTCACGTCCGCCAAAGACGCAAGCCACAAGCATCATTGTTGGGCCAGATGGGTATCTGTGGTTTGGTTCCAACGGTGCCATCGAGCGAATGGGGCTGAACGGGGTTATCACAACGAGCTATCGCATTAATGGAGGGGTCAATAGCGCATGTGTTGCTTGCGGAGCCAACAGCCTGATCTTTAGTGGCAACCACACGCTGTGGTTTGCTGATTTCGCACCACCCTCAGCGCAACCCGTGGCACGCATCGGGCGGTTGGACATTGCCAATCAGACAGTGACGTACTATGCTCTCCCAGGCGCAGCGACGCCAAATTCATTCCTCATCCTGTTTACGTTGGCTGTTACATCGGATGGTGGGGTGTGGTTCAATACGCAAGAGCCGGGTTACACAGATCTCGTCCATACACGCCAGTTTTACCATTTGCTGCCAAATGGCACGCTCATTCACGAGCAACTGCCACATAATGTCATTGTGGGCGAGTGCATCTTTGCCCCTGACGGGAAGCTCTGGTTTGGCAGCGCGACGCTGGATAGTGGGAATAAATACCACTTTTTCATCGCCCACATCACACCATAACCGTATTAATAGCAAAAGATGAGCAATAATGGATTGGCAGATGCTGGGTATTTGCCAATCCATTATAAAATACAATATCATCAATATGATCTCGAGGAGCCTTTACAGGAATAACGCACAAAGCCCCCATCTTTCAAGCGGGGGAGGAAAGCGTTGTCGCACGATGCGACCCCGTACCTGGTGCGTGACACGCCATGTTGTTGTGTTTCACCATGTCTACATGGACGATAAACCTGAACAGCCCTGCGTGCATTTGGTGGTCTACCCCATCATCTGGTGTCCTAAGCGACGGCGCAAGGTGTTAGTCGGGCCAGTGGCGCAACGGTTGAAAGCCATCCTCCATGAGAGAGCCGGAGAACACGGCTGGGATATCCGTGAACGGGCGATTCAGCCCGATCAGGTGCATCTGTTTGTGCGCGCCGATCCCTAGACGTTGCCCAGTGATATCCCCCGTCTCATCAAAGGCCGGAGTTCGCCTCATCTGAGAAAAGCGTTTCCCGCGTTGCTCAAACTCCCGTCGCTGTGGACGCGCTCGTATTTTCTGAGTACGGCGGGCACCGTCAGCAGTGCGATCATTGCGCACTCTATTGAACGTCAATCGAAAGTGTCACCCATGCCGACCGTCAGTAAAACCTTCAAATATAAACTTGAACCGACAGCGGAGCAAATGCGCTTGCTGCAACGGACGGTCGGCCTCTGCAATTGGCTGTATAACACGGCGCTCGAACAGCGCATCACCGCATGGAAATATCATCGGGTTTCGCTCACGTGCTATCAGCAACACGCCGAATTGCCGGAGATCAAAGAGGCGTTCCCTGAGTTCAAGAACGTGCATTCCCAAGTATTGCAAGATGTGCTGACCTGTTTGGACAAGACCTATCAGGCGTTCTTTGCGCGTCGCAAAACGGGCGGCAAAGGGGGCTTCCCGCGTTTTCAGGGCAGCCACCGCTATCATTCCTTCACCTATAAGCAGTACCAGAATGGCGCGTATGCCGATAATGGCTTCCTGGTGCTGAGCAAGATTGGGCGCGTGAAAGTCCTCTGGTCGCGCCCCCTGGAAGGCACCCCCAAGACCGTGACCATCAGCCATGAGGCCGATGGTTGGTATGTTTGCTTCTCTTGCGCGGGGGTTGAGATGCCCGCACTGCCCAAGACAGGGCAAGAAGTCGGCGTTGACGTAGGCATTAAGAGTTTCCTGACGACGAGCGACGGGGTGCATGTGGGCAATCCACAATGGCTCAGGAAGATGGAAAAGCAGCTCAAATGGCACCAACGGCGCGTCTCCCGTCGCAAGCAGGGCAGCAAACGCCGCAAGAAGGCGGTCGCTGGATTGGCGAAAGTATACCAGACGGTGCGCCGTCAACGCGAGGACTTTCACCACAAGCAGTCGGTCGCTTTGGTCAAGCAGTACGATGTCATCTACGTCGAAGACTTGCAAGTCGCCAATATGGTGAAAAACCACCATCTGGCCAAGAGCATCAGTGATGCGAGATGGGCACAGTTTCGTGCGATTCTGACCTTCAAGGCAGCATGCGCCGGAAAGTCAGTCGTGGCCGTGCCCCCCGCGTATACCTCACAGGATTGCTCAAGGTGTGGAATGCGCGTCCAGAAGAGTCTCAGTGTCCGTACCCATATCTGCCCGCAGTGTGGGCTGGTCATGGACCGCGATGAGAACGGCGCAACGCATGTCAAATGGGCCGGTCAGGCCCTTCGGGGAGTTCCTGGGTTGCCAGGGCCGTTGAGCCGAGCATCCCCTCGGCTTTAGCCAGGGGAGTGTTCAATTATAGTCTGGGGGCACCAGCCGTGGCTAGCGGCCCCGGCGGCGTGCGAGCCACACGATGCCACCGACGAAGCCAAACATGGCAACCATGCCGCTGCTGCACGGGGCCCCGCCGCCTTTGTGCCCTGGCGTTGGGATGGGTGTGGGCGTGCCCGCGACGGGCGGCGTGGTGGGGGTCGCGCTGGGTGGTGTGGCTGCCGCAGTGGCGACGATGGCAAAGGTCGGCGGCGCACCATTCGCGTTGGCGTTGTTGTCGATGTGTTGATAGGCGCTGGCCGCGCATGCCTGCACCCCCGTTTGCGGGGTGGCCGACGCGGGAATGGTGAAGGTCACACTGAAATTGCCGCTGCCGCTGAGCGCATTCACCGTCGTACCACCCAGGCTGAATCCGCTGTTGCAATGCCCGATGGCCACTTGGACGAAGGAATCACTCAGACCAGCTTGTATGATGCCCCAGTTGTTGCCCGCCACCGTCACCGTGCCACCAGGGTGCACCGTGGTGGGCGTAACATGCAAACTTGGCGGCGCGTTATTATACACGAAAATGTTGCCCCCCAAATCTTCGATGTCGGTTGAGAAGACATACGGCGTCGCGGTGCCCGCCTGCGCGACACAGATGCCATAATCAGGGCCAGCCGCGTTCGTGTAAGCTGGTGGCAGGTTAAAGGTCGCCGTTGTGGCGCTCCCCGTGCCATCGAGCGCGCTGGTGTTGCCGATGTGGACGCTGCCTGCTGGCGCGCTGCAAGCGTGATCCGCCCCACTATGGTTGTGCTGTGGATAGAGCCACACATCGGCAGGGTGGCCGACGAGCCAGCTATAGGGGGCCTGGTTCATGCCACGCAGCGCCACGGTCGTCGGTGCCCCCACTGGGGCATAGGGAAAGCCATTATTCATGCCCGGATAGATCGGCCCGCTGAACTGGATCAATGGCCCCGACCCACCCTGAGGGCTGGCCGCCACCGTGCCACCCTCCGCCGCCAGCAGTGCCAGCGCGAAGATGCTCAGCGCCACCCCCGCGCGCCAAAAGAAGCGTCCCACCATGTGCATGTGTGCGTCTCCTATCGTTGACCAAATCGGTATAACATTAGAACGCACGCGGGGCCAGTATTACGGCAGACTTGTTCAATTGGCGCGGAGGATGCGTGCGTGCGATAATCTACCACATCATCACACAAGGGAGTTGTGTCCATGGCTTCGATTCAACAAGCGCGCCGCAATGTGCAAGCCGCTGTTGGCAAAGGTTCAACTGGCGTCATTCTCGGCATCGTCGCGGTTCTTTTGCTGGCACTGCTCTTCATCAAACTCTCAGATGATGTCGTGGAGCAAGAACATATTGGCTTTGAGCGCGGCATCGCGCTGTGGATTCATGGCGGGGCTTCGCCGACGCAGACGGCCATCATGCTGGTGGTGACGGAATTCGGGAAAAATCTCCTGTTCGCCTTCACCGTGTTGTCACTGCTCATCGGTGCCTATATCGCCTGGCAGGCGCGCCGCCGCCAGCAAGCGGGGCTCGCGGTCGCGATCCTCGACACCATCGCGCCAGTCGTGGCGACCATCGGCGCGGCAGGGCTGAGCTTCGTCATCAAAGAGATCGTGGGGCGCACCCGTCCCAGCCTCTTTCCTCCACTGACGAGTGAATCTGGGCCAAGCTTCCCCAGTGGCCACACCCTGACGGCGGTGGCTTTCTATGGCATGTGTGCCTTCTTGCTGGCGCGGCCTTTGCGCGGTTGGGCGCGGGCGGGTGTTGTGCTGCTGGCGGCGATCATCAGCGGCGCGGTGGCCTATTCGCGCGTCTACCTGGGGGTCCACTACCCCACGGATGTCTTGGGCAGTCTTATCATTGGCTTGGCCTGGCTGATCACCCTGTGCGTCACGCTGAACATGGTGGAAAACCATTTGAAGGGTGCCCACGTCATCAC
>JACDGC010000220.1 GCA_013815535.1 Ktedonobacterales bacterium | reverse complement strand
GCTGTCCATTGCCACGGGCCACCCGCCCTCGCTTCCTCATCGTTGCGCCGCCTCCCCATGTGGTACCATGTCAACACATCATGTGCGTGCATTGCTAAAATAACGGGAAGGTTCCCCTGCCCTTCCAGAGCGGAGTGCCACTATGCCCAGCCGCCAACCATTCATCCTCTCGCTACATATTCCCCTTACGCCCCCGCCATTCGCTGATCTCGCCGCCGTCAACCTCATCTGCGGGTGCGTCCTGCTCCTGTGTTTGCTGGTCATCGGCTCCCTGCGCGCGCGTATGTCCATCAAATGGCCGGTCGTTGCGCTGCTCATCACCCTTGGTGCAGTCGCCATCACCTTCGGCGTCAATGTCTATTTCGCCCGTACCGCCACCCCAGTATTCATCACCTCACCTTCACATTGGCACCCTTTGGGCACCGCCACGTATCCTGCCCCCTATGACGCCCCCTTCAAAACGCTCTATGCCTGCACTGCCCTCATCATCCTTGCCACCATTGGCCAAACTCTCATAACCATCTTTTTATTCATTCGCCGTCTCAGCCCTCCAAAGCCCGTCATTACATAAGAAGGCGTCGCGTTTGCCGAAATATTACCCAAAACCACCATGATTTCAGCACCACAGCAAAAGTGAGGACCATCAGGGAACTGACCAGCGATTCTGCAATCATCGCTCCACCCGCCAATCCCTGTGGTACAATGCCCAAAGCAACCGCCGAGGGAGGACGCATCACACCGCATGCTCATCACGCTCACTGCGCAAGCGCACGACGCCCCTGACCTCGGCTACCTCTTCGCCAAAAACCCTGGCAGCGTGTTCTCCCGTGATTTCTCCGCTGGACGCGTCTGGGTCTTTTATCCCACAGTCCAGGCTGATCGCATCACCATCGCCCTGCTAACTGAAATCGACCCCATCGCCCTCGTGCGCGGCTCCGTCACCATTGACCAATATGTCAACGACCGTCCCTACGTCGCGTCCAGTCTCATCAGCGTCGCTCTCGGCACCGCCTTCGCTTCGGCGCTGGCAGGCAGCACGAAGGAACACGCGGAACGCCTCACCGAGCGCATCGCGTGGGAAATCGTCATCCCGGTCGTTGCCTGCGATGCCGGAGCCGACTTCATCACACGCATCTTCGCGCCCCTTGGCTATACGGTGGCGCTCGATCAGTTGCCGCTGGACCCGCACCTGCCCTCGTTGGGTGCGTCGGATCTTTTTCACGTCACCCTCACAGGGGCACAAACTATGCAAGATGCCCTCAGCCACCTCTATGTCCTCCTTCCCGTCCTTGACGACAGCAAGCACTACTACGTTGATGCCCAAGAGGTCGCTAAGTTGCAAAGCCATGGTGGCACCTGGCTCGCCCGCCACCCTGAGCGGGCCGTCATTGCGCACCGCTATCTGCGCCACCAGCGCGGCCTTGTGGCTGACGCTCTGGCCGGTCTTGCCGAGGACCTCCCGCCAGCGACGGCCCTCGCTGCCGACGAAATGGCCGCCCCCGTCACCCCTGATGATGCCTTGCCGAGCCTGCACCAACAGCGCCTCGACGCCGTCATGGCCGCCATCCACGAAATTGGTGCGACCTCACTGGCTGACCTCGGCTGCGGTGAAGGTCGCTTGCTTGAAATGGCCCTGCATGTCCCCACCCTCACCCGCATCCTAGGGATGGATGTCGCCTCCGCCGTCCTCGCCCGCGCCGCCCGCCGCCTGCATCTGGATGAACTGTCCGAGGCTCAGCGCGAGCGCATCCAACTGATCCACGGCTCGCTGCTCTACCGCGACCGCCGTCTAGCTGGCTTTGACGTGGCCACCTTGGTCGAGGTTATCGAGCATCTCGATCCGCCGCGCTTGGGTGCGCTGGCGCAGGTGGTCTTCGGCCAATCCCGCCCCCGCCGGGTCATTGTCACCACCCCCAACCGCGACTACAATACCCGCTACCCCCTGGGCGAGCGCCTACGTCACACAGACCACCGTTTCGAGTGGTCACGGGCCGAAGCCCACGCCTGGGCCGATCAGATTGTTGCGACCTTTTCCTACACCGTTGCGCAGCGCGACCTGGGGCCAGCCGACCCCGACTTGGGCGGCCCATCCCAAATGCTCATCTTCGACCGAAGCGAGTGACTACCTAATGAGCGAGCCAACGACGCCCGAGCGCGTCATCCCCATCCCCGCCCTTTGCCTGGTGCTGCTTATCGGCGCGTCGGGTTCCGGCAAGAGCACGTTCGCCGCGCGCCACTTTGCCCCAACTGAGGTGCTCAGTTCTGACCACTATCGCGCCGTGGTCAGCGATGATGCCACCGACCAAGCCGCCACCACCGACGCCTTCGCGTTGGTGCAGCAAATCGCCTCCGTGCGGCTGCGGCGTGGTCGCCTCACCGTCATCGACGCCACGAATGTGAAGCCCCAAGATCGCGCGGGCTTTCTGCAAATCGCTCGTGCACAGGATGTGCTGGCCGTTGCCATCGTGTTGAATCTGGACGAACGCATCAGCCAAGATCGCAATGCCAGCCGCCCAGATCGCGCCTTTGGCCCGCAAGTCGTGCGCAACCATGTCAACAACTTGCGCCGCAACCTGCGCGGTCTTGAAAAAGAAGGCTTTCGCTACGTCACCATCCTCAATTCCCCCGCCGAGGTCGATGCCGTGCGGTTCATCCGCGAACCGCTCTATAGCGACAAGCGCGCCGACCATGGCCCCTATGACATCATCGGTGACATTCACGGTTGCTATGATGAAACGGTGGAGTTGCTCGCCAAACTCGGTTATGCCCCCGATGATGCGGCCATCTGGCGCCACCCCACGGGGCGTCGTGTCATCTTCCTGGGCGATCTTGTCGATCGCGGCCCCCAATCCATCGCAACCGTCGACCTCGTCCGCCGCATGGTGCTGGCCGATGCCGCGCTCTGTGTGCCTGGCAACCACGACATGAAGTTAGTGCGCTACCTCAGCGGCCACAGCGTGCAAATTACCCATGGTCTTGAGACGACCATTGCCGCGCTTGAAGACTTGTCTGAAGAAACGCGGGCGCAATGGTCCCAGGCAACGCGCGACTTCTTCACCACCCTCACCTCGCACTATGTCCTCGATGCTGGCAAGCTCGTCGTCGCCCATGCCGGCATGAAAGAAGCCTATCAGGGCCGCTCGTCTGGTCGCGTACGCGCCTTTGCCCTCTATGGCGAAACGACCGGCGAAACGGACGATCTGGGGATGCCCATCCGTGGCGATTGGGCCGCCGACTATCGTGGCACCGCCGCCGTGGTCTATGGCCACACCGCCGTCGATGAACCCCGGTGGGTCAACAACACCATCGACATTGACACGGGGTGCGTCTATGGCGGCAAGCTCACTGCCCTCCGCTGGCCTGAACGCGAGATCGTCCAGGTCGCCGCCCACGCCGAATATGCCGTGGCAAAGCACCCCATCGCGCCTGCTCAGCCTATGACTTCCACCGACGACGCCCCAGATGCGCTTTTGCGTCTCGAAGATGTGCAGGGCAAGCAATTCATTTCCACAGGTTTGCTCGGCAAAGTCACCATCGAGGCCGACCGTGCCGCCGCCGCGCTGGAGGTGATGAGCCGTTTCGCCATGGATCCGCGCTGGCTCATCTATCTGCCACCCACCATGTCGCCCAGCGAGACCGCCCGCCAAGACGACTACCTCGAACACCCCGATCAAGCCTTTGGCTACTATCGTCACGGAGGTGTCGAAACCATCATATGCGAAGAGAAGCACATGGGCAGCCGCGCCATCCTGGTTGTCTGCCGCGATGCCGCCACCGCCGCGCGCCGTTTTGGCGTGCCTGCGGATGGCCCCCCTGGCGCGTGCTACACGCGCACCGGACGTCGCTTCTTTGATGACGATGCCCTTGATGCCGCCTTCATCACTCGGGTGTGTGCTGCTCTCAGCAGCGCCAATGCCTGGGATCGCTATGCCACCGATTGGGTCTGCATCGACGCCGAGATCCTCCCTTGGAATGTGAAGGCGCGCGATCTCATTCGCACGCAATATGCTCCCGTCGCCGCAGCGGGCAGCGCTGCCATCACCGCTGCGATTGCTGCCACCAATGCCGCCCAAGCCCGTGGCATCGATCTCGCCCCCCTTACCGCCCGCCTTCATCAGCAGCAAGACGACATCGCTCGCTACACCGCCGCCTACCGCCGCTACAACTGGGAGGTCGCTGGCCTCGACGGCCTGCGCGTTGCCCCCTTCCACCTGCTCGCCACCGAGGGCCATGTCAACACGGATCATGACCACCTGTGGCATCTTGCCGAGCTTGCCCGCCTTGCCGAGGCTGATGATCTTTTCCTCGCCACCCGCCATCAATCTGTGGCCGTGCACGACACGGCGAGTTGTGCCGCTGCGACCGATTGGTGGCAGTCCCTCACCGAGGCGGGTGGCGAAGGCATGGTCGTCAAACCCCTCACCTTCACCGCCCGCCAGGGCCGCAAGCTCCTGCAACCCGCCGTCAAATGCCGTGGTCGCGACTACCTGCGCATCATTTACGGTCCCGATTATCTGGTGCCCGACAACCTGATCCGCCTGCGCCAGCGCAACCTCGCCACCAAGCGTTCCCTCGCCCTGCGCGAGTTCGCCCTCGGCATCGAAGCCCTCACCCGCTTCACCCAGGCCGAGCCGCTCTATCGCGTCCACCAACCTGTCTTCGGCGTCCTCGCTCTCGAAAGTGAACCCGTCGATCCTCGCCTGTGACGCCCTTCTCACATTTTCCGCAAGTAAGCGGGGTGCTCAGGCTTTCTCAGCGCTCTTGATCCCCCACCTCTTCGCATGGTAACATTGTGTCAATATCCTACAGCTTCATCACCGCCCTTCTTCGTTCGAACGCCAGCACCGATGCTGGCGAGAGCCGTCCCTTTCCCATCTCCGGTCGCACAGGGGCGACCCCAAAGGAGCGCACATCATGGCACTCGCACTCTCCCCCGAGGGCAAACCGCTCGTCTCCACCCACGAATCAGACCATGAAGCGATGGATCGTGCCATCGCCCGCCTGCAAGAGCAGAAGCAGGCGTGGGCCGACCTCCCCGTCACCCGCAAGATCGCCTACCTTGAAGCCATGCGCGGCCACATCGACCGCGCGGCAGCGCGCTGGGTTGCCGCCGCTGTCGAGGCCAAGGGCATCCCCGCCCACTCACCCCTTGCGGGCGAAGAATGGCTCAGCGGCCCTTGGGCGCTCCTCTTCGGCGTGAACCGCTACATCGAAACATTGCGCGCGGTTGCCAAGACGGGCTACCCTGACCTGCCCGCCAACCGCGTCCACACCCGCCCCGACGGTCAGGTCGTCGTGGATGTCTTCCCCGGCTCAACCTATGACAAACTGCTGCTCAGTGGCGTCACTGGCCAGGTCTGGATGCAGCCCGGAGTCACCAAAGACAACCTGCGCGACACCATGGCTGTCTGGTATCGCACCCCCAACCCCGTCGGCAAGGTCGCGCTCGTCCTCGGCGCGGGCAACATCGCCAGCATCGCCCCCCTCGACGTGCTCTACAAACTCATCGCCGAGGGCCAAGTCTGCTTGCTCAAGATGAACCCCGTCAACGACTACCTCGGCCCCTTCATGGAGGAAGTCTTTGGCGATCTCGTCACTGACGGCTTCGTGCAACTCGCCTATGGCGGCGTGAATGGCGGCGTCTACCTCACCAACCATCCTGGCATCGACGAGATTCACATCACGGGCAGCGCCAGCACGCATGATGCCATCGTCTTTGGCACCGGCCCCGAGGGTGCCGAGCGCAAGCGCACCAGCCAACCCGCGAACACGCGTCGTGTCACCAGCGAACTCGGCAACGTCAGCCCCACCATCGTCGTCCCTGGCCCCTGGACGAAGGCCGATCTGCGCTTCCAAGCCGAAAACATCCTCACCCAAAAGATGCACAATGGCGGTTTCAATTGCATCGCCGCCCAAGTGCTCGTGATGCCCGACTCTTGGGAGCACACCGACGATCTCATCAGCGCCCTGCAAGCAGCCATCCGCGCCACTCCCGCTCGCATCTCGTACTACCCCGGTGCCGACAAGCGTCAGGCCGCCACCCTCGTTGCCCACCCCGACGCGCAGATCCTCGATGCCCCCGCGCCGAATGTCGTGCCGCGCACCCTCGTCCTCAACGTCCCTCCCGAGCAAGTCAACGACATGTGCTTCAAGGTCGAGGCTTTTGACAGCGTGCTCAGCGAGACGCGCCTCCCCGGTGCGGATGCCGCCACCTTCCTGCGCAACGCCGTCGCCTTTTGCAACGACACGTTGTGGGGCACCCTCGGCGCGAACATCCTCATCCATCCCACTACGATGAAGCAATTGGGCGCGGCCTGGGACCAAGCCCTCGCGGATCTCCGCTATGGTTGCATCGCCATCAATGGCTGGACGGGCATGGGCTTCTTGATGGCTCAGACCACCTGGGGTGCCTACCCTGGCCACACACTCAACGACATCCAGAGCGGCGTCGGCGTCGTCCACAACAGCTTCCTCTTTGACCGCCCCCAAAAGAGCGTCGTGCAAGCGCCCTTCTACCCCTACCCGCGCAGCTTCGCCCACGGCCTCTTCACGGTCCTGCCCAAGCCTCCCTGGTTCGTCACCAACAAAACGGCGGCATCCACTGGGCGCCTCCTCGTCCACTTCGAGGCCAGCCCCAGCGCTGCCAAGCTCCCCGGCAT
>JACDGC010000219.1 GCA_013815535.1 Ktedonobacterales bacterium | reverse complement strand
CCTGATATCCACCCTCTTCATCGATACACCCGACAATCTCAAAGCACTCCGCTTTCATTTCATGCTCGATGGGAAAGACCTAGCGACACGCCAGACCCTCATCACGCTGATCGATCCCACCTTTTCGCAACAATTCTACGGCGGACAGTTTGACTGGATTCAAAATGGAGCCGTCATACAGGCGGGCGCGCTCAAGGTTGGCAATCATACGTTGCGCACGCAAATCTTTGATGCCACGGGGCTGACGACCGACACCACCATCAGTTTCCAGATGTTCCCCAGAGGTTCAAGCACCTGTAAATAACGGCAGTTCGGGATATGAATGGCTTGAATCCTCACACGGTAGCACATGCAACGCGAAGATCGTGCGTATCATAAGCATTGAAGCATCATTTCAGTATGGGGTGAGCGCTATCTGTGCCAGCGAAGTGAGGCCTACAGCCATTCATATCCCTTTTCTTATCCCGAACTGCCGTTCATTATCCTTTTTTCGGCAGGAGGCACCCAACATAAACCTATAAGAAGCCAAGGCGAGTGCGAAGCAAGTCGGCTTAGGAGTGGTCCAGCAACTCGCGCATGACCGCTGCCCCCGTCGCATCCAGGTCGCCCGCTAGAGCAAAGCCGATGGAGCGCACCCGCGTTTCACCAACCTGGATGTCAAGCGGTCGATCAGGCGGAAGGGGATAAATCAACCAGGCATTCTGGCAGCCGAGCGCGCGCGCATAGGCAACCACCTGGGCGATGTCATCCGTCACCGGATCAGGCGTGGCCGTATATTTCGTGTCGAAGACGGCCAGGGACTGCCCTGTGACGCGGTCGCTCAGCACGCCATCCGCCACGAAGGCCAGCCCATCCCCATCGAGGGGGATGCGCACCTGGGCGCGCACGCCCACCGCCGCTGGCAGATGCCCCGCCAGCCAAGCCACAACGAAACGCTCGAAGAGGCGCGGCATGTTGACCAAAAAGGGCAGCGTCGGCGCGGGGCCATCCCCCACCGCTGGCCCGGTGTGGCGCAAGATGAAGCGACACAGCGCGTGCAGCGGGCGATACGCCCCGTTCAGGCGATGATAGGTGATGGTGGCCAGGTCTTCGGCGGTGGTGGGCGTCAAGGTGACGCTGTGGGCCAGGGCGCGATAGGCGGCGCGCACAGTCGGCAACGTCCGCGCGGTGCAGTGGCCCTCGTGCAACGCGGTGTGCAACGTCCAAAGCAGCGCCCGATTTTCGGGGCTGTCGGCGGTGCGCTCGTGAAACGTGCAGGGCAAATCCGCCACCCAGGGGCGGCGGCTGAGTGCCACCACATCCAGTCGCCCCCGCACGGTTGGGGGTGTGCCAGCCTGGGCTTCATAGCGTTGATAGAGGCCCGTGCGCGCCAGGGCGATGGTGCGCCGCGCCAACAGCAGCACCAGACGCTCATAAAACCCAACAGCATCCGCAGTGGTGGTCAGCTCCGCCGCGAAGCGAAAACTGGCGAGATCCCACGCGACCTCCAACATGGTGAAAAGCTGATCGAGCGGCACACGCGGGAGCAAGTCGAGCGTCAGATCAGGCGCAAGCGGGAGGATGCCGACCCACCCCTGCGCGGTCAATTGCCACTGATCGCCGGTTTGCGGCGAAGGGAAAGCCACGCGCACCTGCGCGGAGAAGTCGCGCCACAGCCGCTCACCCTGCGCCAGCGTGAGGGCGGTCTTGGGCAGCAGCAGCGGCGTGTATTCGGTCAGGGTCAGCCGCGTGGTTTGGGCAGCACGCGGGCGCGTATGGCGGGCCATCGCCATGCCTCCATTTCCGCCGGGCGGTCGAAGAAGAGCTCCGCCAGATAGGGTTCGACCTCCATGGCCCAAATGTCGGGCAGGGTGGTGGCCAAGTCGTCGCGCAGGAAATAGCTGATGCCCAACGCATAGTGTGGGTCACCGATGGCCGCGTTGAGGCGCTGGAGCGTGCTGATGAGGCCCGCCACGCTGAAGCCCACGCGGCCATGGAAGCGCCGCAAGGTCTCGTAATTTGGCCCCAGTTCGATGAAGGCGAAGCGCCGCCGCAGTGCATAATCCACCAAGGCAATCGAGCGATCCGCTGTGTTCATCGTGCCGATGATGGCGACATTCTTGGGGATGGCAAAGGTGCCACCCCCAGCCAGCGGGATCGCGTGGTCGCGGTATTCCAACAGAGCCATCACCTCGCCAAAGACGCTCGCCAGGTTCGCACGGTTGATTTCGTCGATCACCAGCAGACACAGCCCAGCATGCATCTGGGCCCGTGCGCAAAAATCCAGGAAGCGCCCCGGCAACAAGGGATAGCTCAGCCGCCCGTCTGGCGTGCTCTGGGGCCGAATGCCCTGGATGAAGTCTTCATAGCTATAGGCTGGGTGGAACTGCACCATCTCCCAAAAGCCACCAGCCGCGCTGAGGGCACGCGCCAAGCGCTCGGCCAGGTAGGTCTTGCCCGTCCCTGGTGGGCCGGCCAAAATCGCCTGACCCTTGCGCGTGATGGCCTGGGCATAACGGACGACTTGCGACAAATCCAGGCCAGTTTCCGCCGCGCACCGCGCCAGGTCATACGGTTGTGGCGCGGGTGAACGGGCCGCATAAGCAGCGGGGTCTTCGCGCAGGCCAGCGGGCAAGCTTGGTGACGCTGGCATGGTTGCGGGGGCGGGCAGGGCTGCCAGCAGGGCCGACGCGGCAGCAGGAGTGAGCTTCGCCAAGGGCATGCGCCAGCCCGTCCCCGTCAACTCAAACGTGCCCAGGCGCTCCCACTGCACAGGCAGGCGATGGGCATCGTGCGCACCCGCGACATAATAATATGGCCCCGTGATGGTGGCGCTCCCCAGCAGCGTGCGTCCCTGATTGACCAGCACGCTATCGCGCTCGTGGGGGTCGTGCGCGAACGTCCACAAACGGGTGAAGGCATCGCGGGTTGGGGAGGGCAACGTCGCGCGGCGCGCAGTGTATTCCGTGCCCGTCAGCGTGGTCACATCCCCCGCGTAGGGGGCATCGAGGGCGACGTATCCTTCGCGCCGCCACGTGGCCCAGCGGTCATCATCCGTCACCGCGAGCCGCCATGTGCGTGGCTCCGTTGGTTACCAATGCTTCACGGTGATGAGCCACTGGCACACGAAATCGAACAGGTCGCTGGGTGGCAACGCGGGCGCGTGCGGGTCGGCAAAGAGATCGCTCACCTCCGCGATGATGGCCCAGGCCACCGCATTCGCGGCGGGCAAATCGGTCAACTTCGCGGTGAAGCGTTGGCCGGTCAGGTGGTGGATGACGGCACGCGTCGCCCCGGTGAGCAGGCAGTAATCAGTGGGGCGCAGGGCATGCAAGATGGGTGCGAGCATGCCCATCTGGAAACCCCGCACATCCGGCAAGGCGGCAAATTCTTGGCACGCGGGCACGAGAGCGGCGGGATCGGTCGTCGCCTGACGAACGAAGCGCAGCAAGGCCGCCGCCACACGCGGCCACTCCTCGGCGCGCACCCACCCTTTCTGCGTCAACCAGGCACGCGGGTCACTGGCGGTGGTGGGGGCATGCGAAAGCCACACGTCGCGCGTGCGATTCGCGGGCGTGTCGGCGTGGGGCAGCAGCCAACCAATGGCTGCGTCGGTGATGTCGGCGTCGCGCTGCGCCAGCGCCACCAAG
This sequence comes from Ktedonobacterales bacterium, assembly GCA_013815535.1. Taxonomy (GTDB): domain Bacteria; phylum Chloroflexota; class Ktedonobacteria; order Ktedonobacterales; family JACDGC01; genus JACDGC01. The sequence goes on along the minus strand of JACDGC010000219.1, from coordinate 3,056 downwards.
GCATCATAGCGGCGCTGCGCATCGGCATGCTCACGCGGATAAGCCGTGAGCAACCACTCGCCGCGCGGGGTGAAGGGATAGCTGGCGATGCACTCACGGAAACGCAAGGCAAACTCGGCACGGCGCGCCCCGGTCAAGGGTGCGGTTATTGTGGAAGGTCCCATATCCTCGACATTCTTTCATGAGCGCCAATTCAGGCAGATCGTACCATAGAACGCGGCACAGCGCCAATCTGCCAGGACGTTTGCATCCCCCACCACGCCTGGGTAATCACTCATTGATTATTTGTCAAGCGACTAGCCTATTTATCCTTCGTCTTGCTTGGTTGCCGAAATTCCTTACATAATGGCAAGAGAATCGCGTGGTATACAGGCGTGATCACGTCTGTTGTGAACACGAATCAGTCAAAGCTACCAGCGATGCGAAAGGGTGGCAGCGCCCACGCGGCAATTCCGGCGCGCGTGAGGAGTCACCCGCCCAGCGATGGGTGAACCGGGGATGGTGTGTTGTTGGTTGGAGGAAATAGAATCGTCATGGCTTTTAGTAAGCGCTTGCTTGCTGTTTTCTTTGCGCTCGGCGGCCTGTTGGCGCTGGGCAATGGTTCCCCCGTTTTCGCCGCAGGGGGCACCACCTGTTCCCCCTATGCCGTGCAACTTGGTGACACCGCCGCCTCGGTGGCCGCGCATTTCGGCACCTCTGTTGCGCGCTTGGCGCAGGATAACCAGATTATTGCGTTCTCGGGCTCACGCATGCTGCCCACCACCGCCACGGTGCAGGTGTGCAAAACGGCCAACGCCGCTTATCCACGCACCAGCATAGCCACCGCGTTGCGTGGCCAACCCTGCCAGAGCGGGAATTATTGGCCCAGCGGCACGCTCAACACCGACGCAACCCCGCCTGGCTGCTATTCAGGTGATTATCGCATCGCGAGCGCGCACTACCCACGCGTGCCAACCACGTTTGGTGGCTGCGATTGGTGGCCCCGCGCCTTGCATCCCACCTGGGACATCTGGTCATTGCCCAAACACACGACGCCAAAGGTTGGCGCGGTCATCTGGTTCGCCCCCGGTGAGCAGGGTGCAGCCAGCGAGGGGCACTGGGGGGTGGTCGTCGCCATCAGCGCTGATGGGCGTTACATCCTCAGCTCTGAGATGAATACGACATACTATAACCGCTATGGCCACGGTGGGGCACAGGGTGGCTATGGGCACGTCATCTATCGCTACATTCGCAATGATGCACCACGCACCCTGTACGTCTATCCCTAGACGCGCCAAGCCGCGTTCCGTTCGTGCGTCATCTGTTGGGCGCTCACTCAAGCGCCCGCGTCACACACCCTAATCCACCATCCCCCGCAACAAGGCGGCAGGCATCATCTGAAATGATGCCTGCCGCCTTGTTTTCGGCCATGCCCAGAGAAAAACGCGTTAGCGGTGACGTCACAACGGCACGGGCGGCCTACGTGAGGATGTAGCAATATGTGGTGCTGCCGCCGGTGATGGTCGCCGCGATATGGTGCCGCCAACCCAGGGGAATGGGAAAGTGCCGTTGCACCAGATGCATTGGCCAAATGACAAAATCCGCTGGGGGGATGTTGTCGGGGCTGCCGATAAGCAAGGTCACGCGCGCAGGGGCAGCATGCGCCCGGAACTGCCGCCAGTAATCAAGCGTATAGGGGAGCGCGATGAGGGCCACCTTCACAGGACCATGCGTGTGGCGCGCCACCCACACCAGCGCGTCCAGGTACGCAGGATAGGCCACTTGCAATGCGCCATTTTCGCCGGGCAACCACTCGCTGGTGTAGCCTTCCCCCTGATTCACGGTCACCAAAGCGGCAGCACTGGGGAGGATGGCCACCAGCGCGACGATGAGCAGGCCAATGGCAGCGGTTTTCTTGACAGAGACCGTGCCCCACCGCCGCTGCTCAGACTGATTGTGCACAAAGATGGCGGATTGTCGCACAGCGAGGACCAAACCACGCGCAGCCGTGAAGGCGATGGCTGGCGCAAGTGGCAACAGATAATGGGTGCCGACGATGATGGTCAACAGACTGAGGGGGGCGGACAGCCCCACCACCCAGCAGAACAAAAAGGCATGTTGGTCGGCAGGCCAACGCCGCAGCGCTGCCCTTGCGCTATAAAGGGCCAGAAAGCCACCTGCGGGGATGATGATGAACAGGCTGATTTTCGCCACAACCATGAGCAGACCCAGGCCCAGCGGAACGTGTTCCCACGTCTGACCAAACCAAAAGACCGTGTGCCCGATGTGGGCATGGACGAACTGGAAGCCAAAGCTTTGCACGAAGCGCACGGGGGGATTGCCCCAAAGCGCGGGATCGGCCAGGAAGAATACCCCGCCAAAAACGCCACAGGTGGCGAGCAGCATCCCTCGCTGAAATGTGGCACCATAGCGAAAGTGACGATAGCAGATGTAGCCCACAATCGGCACGACTGCCGCGATGGCGGTATATTTCGATGCCATCGCGAAGCCAAGCAAGGCCCCCACCAGCAGAAACAACGGCGGCTTCCGCACAGCGTGCCAAGTGAGGAGAATGGCGATGGCCGCGAAATTCACCATATACATATCTAAGTAAGCCAGGCTCGAAAAATAGGTGAGCCAGGGGCTCAGCGCCAAGAAGATGCCGCCAAGATATGCCCCCGCCGTTCCAACGATCGGGCGGGCCAAGTGCACCATGACCACGATGCTTGCCGCGCACAGCGCGATGCCCGCTAGCCTGGCCCCCCACAGGATGCCCGCATTCCCCCAGAGCCATTGACCGATGAACGAGCCAAAGCCCATCCATATTTTGGGGTAAGCAGGGGCCTCAAGATTATCGAGCCAATGATGATTCAACAGAGCGCCATGGAGTAAGAGCAGGACATCTTTGCGCCCGTTCGGGATGTACACGCCCTCATCGGTGATGAGGTCGAGCGAGTGTGCCAGCGCCAGCCTGGGGATGAGGGTGACCATCACCAGGACGAGATACCCCACCTGGCTGGTGAAGAGCTGTGCTTTGATGCGATCCATCGTCGTAATGCTTCACATTTCCTGATTTT
>JACDGC010000218.1 GCA_013815535.1 Ktedonobacterales bacterium | reverse complement strand
TGAAATCGGGATGGGAAGAACCTTCGGCACTTTCGACCAAGATATGGTGTCACACAGGTGGCAGAACCCCTGTAAAATCGCGGCCATGATTTACTGTCACAAAGGGCATTTTATACGTCGCGTCACAGTACGCTTCGCCGCGTGACGTACACACGCGATGAAGCGCAGCATGGCCGCTGGTCCTGTGCGTGCGGCCGCTACGACGTCGGGAAAGCCGAGACGTTGGTGGCGCATGTCATTGGCAGCCATTCGGCGTTCAGTCAGCGTCCCAGGATGGCAGCGGAGTTAGGGACGGGGGATTTCCGGCTTTCAGGCAAACATGCTGACCCGACCTATGAGCAAGCCATCCGTCACATGACCGGACACGCTTGGTAACACGCTTCCTACATTTCTCCTCGGCTCGTATGCGCTAGCATGCGGGCTATTTTATTGTCCTGCCCTTCGGTGGAGGCTCCATCAGGGGCGTTGTTCCCAGAAAGGATTTGTCCGGTGCCATCATCGTATCAATGCCGCAAGTCGGCCAACCTGTCTCGTATCGCTTACATGGTGTACGGGTCCGTTCCCGTGCGTGTCCAGCCTGAACAAGTCTGGGAGTCGTTGCCGGTCGCTTCTACACGTTCGCGCACCGCTCGTAAAGGCCAGCGCCCAGCGAAAGAGCGCTCAGCGGGCAGGGGGCGGTAGTAGCTACCGCTAGTACTTTTCGCTAGCCCCCTGCACAGGGATTGCGAAGGTTTGCTTGTGCTCAATACCTCGCAGGATAGGCTATTCCTGCGACTGACAAACGGCTGAAGGGCATTTCGTTAAGATGGTCGTAAGAGCAGAAAAAGACGAAATGTACATGATGTCTGAAATAGACTTGAATAAAGAGGAGCGGCATGTTATACTCTGGTCGACGCCGCTGAAAGGAGGAACATTTGAGAGCATGATGAACGACGAGTGGATGTCCATCCCTGATATGGCAAAAGAGCTAGGCGCTACAGAATATAGCGTGAGCCGAGCTATCTCGGTGTTAGGTCTGGTCAATGAAGGGAAAAGGGATATCAATGATCGCAGACGGATCATTTATCCGCCTGGGACTTTGGCCCGTGTCAAAGAGTGGCTTGAGAAAGCTTAAGTTCACTTGAGAAGACGGCCCACTTGTCAAAAAAGTAAGAGAGGCAGTCAAACAAAATGGAAGAAGCACCAAGTAGGTGTTGTTCACGTAGTAGCAAGAAAATTGGCAACAGAAAAGCGCTCGCCCGTAGCCTGCAAAACTTAAGCGAACGCTGATCTGTTTCAGTCCACTCGAAAGGACTCTTAGGTTCATGGTACCACGTCCGACAGGCGTGGCGCAAGATCGTGCGTCATCGACCTTACCTATCCCTGGTCAAGCAGCCGCGCTGTCTGACCTAATCGGGAACCGCGCCGCCGTGGATCCCGAGGTGTTTTGCCGAACAGATCGTCATATTGTCCTTCCCGCCAATGATGGGCAGGGGAATCATGGCGGCCACCCACCCACCGCCGTCGGCATGTTAGACCCCCAGGATGAAAGCCACGACGCCAATCCCTTCGCTGATGAGGCGTTCGCTCTCCAGCGTGCCCGCTATCTGCTGGACTATGGCCAGGACGTGGTGGCACGCCTCCAATCAGTGGATGCCCATGTTGCCACCCATCTCGCTGCCCAACTGACGCAGCTGGATGCCCGTTTTCGCGCGGTGCTGGTGCGTGGCGATCAAGCGATGCTTTCTTTGCTCATCGAGCACCTCGATGACGCGCTCGCTCCTGGCGAGTTGCTGCTACGGGAGGTGGAGGGATGACGACCTCTGCCGCTCCGCTGGCCCTCGACTCGCTGTGTCCCCGGCGCGCCAGCATGTCTGCTCTTCCTCAACAGCACGCCAGCATTTGCCCCGAGAGCAAGGGGTGCCAACTGTCCCTAATGCATGGCAGGGCATGTGTGCAGCATTGCACCTGCACGACTTGCCACTCCATCCGGGTCTTCGTTGCCAATCGCCTCGACTGCCGCCAACAGCGTATGGAGGTGCAGGCGTGAGCGTGAGTGTGTACGAAGTTGCCGCACGTGCGAGTGCGGGCCTGACGCAAGCCCAGCGCGATATGTTGGTGCAACTCGTGACCGTTGCCCCTCCAACCGCATCTATCATTGAGCAACCGGTGGCCGCTGCCGATCTGCGCGTCATCACCTCGCTATGGGCACGCATCCTCGACGAGATGGAGCGCCTGACCGCTGGCAACGTCACCCAGGCGGCCATGGTGCCGCGCCTGGGGGCGTTGTGCATGCAGTCGTTGCATTATGTGCTGTGTGAGACGGGCCACCCCGATGACATCACCCGCTGGGTGGAAACCGTGTTGCTGCTGTTGGCGGAAGCGAAGTGGCTCAGCACGCCGACGGCGGAACGCCTGCACTTCCGCGAGGAGGGGCGTTCATGAAGGCGATGACCCCGCAGCGCCGGGCGCGGTATCTCGCCCGCAAGAAAGCGCACTTTATCGCCCAGTTGCGGCGCAAGCTCGACGAGGTGTTACATCAGGATCTGGCGCAGTTTCCCCCAGCCAGCCGCGAACGTCTGCAGCGATCCATCGAACGAATGCCGCCCGAGATACCGGCGGAACTGGTCGCGCGCATCCAGCAACGTCTGCTGGAGGTGGCGGCATGAATGTCTGCACCACCCCCCAGCCCGCCTATACCATCGTGGTGACGAGTGCCCAGCAGCGGGAACTGGCGAGCATCTATGCGGCCGCTGAACTGGCACTGGATCCCGCGAAATTGTCCGAGTGGCTGGAAAGTCAACCCGACGCGCGCATCGTGGGTGAACCATCGTCCGCAATGGGCTGCCTCCTTGCCACCTATTTGCTGGCGGCGACCAGCCATCTGTGGTGTGTCAGCCAGGCGCACTTCTGGCGCTTCGATCTGGCGCGCGCGCTGGCGTGGCGGCTCCCCTCCTGGGCCGAGACCCTGGAAGGGGCGGAACTGCGCTTGGGCACTCCCATCACCGTGGCGCTGGGTCGCGGTCTGGTGCGGTGCGCTGTCCCCCATCTGGCCCTGGCGCTGGCGCTGCGCGCAGGAGGGCAGTGATGGCCACGCTCACCCTCGCCGAGTTCGCGGCGTTCTCCGTTGCCCATCAGGCAGCGATTGCCCGCCATATCGCGCGCATCGTGCATGACGCCGATCTCGCCGCTGATCTGACGCAAGACACGTTCACGAGGGCGCTCGTGGCGCTCCAGTCCGGCACGCAGGTGACGACGCCGGCCTGGATCTATCGCATCGCCACCAACTGCGCGCTCGACGAGCTGCGCCGTCGGCGGGTCATCCGCCAGATCCCCTTTGCCGACCTCACCCTGGCCGAGAGCGATGCGGGGTTTGATGCCGTCGCTGGGGGGAACTTCCCCGAGGCCATCGCCGAGCAGGATGCCGTGCGCCGGGCGTGGGCGCAGTTGTCAGGAGCGGAGCGGGCCTGTCTTGCGGCATCGCTCGTGACGGTCCCGGTCCAGCAACCAGCGCGGGCCAAGATGCGCCTGAGCCGGGCGCGCCACCATCTGCGTGCCATCTACCGACAGGAGGTCGCGGTATGACGGCCATCGCCGAGCCAAAGAAATTCCAAAAAGTTGGGGATGTCCCCCCGCGCACGGAGGAAGCGCGGCAGCGTGAGCGGGTGCGCTCAGAGCGCCATGAAGTGGCGACCCTGCGTGAGCTGGTGCCGCTAGTGCCAGAGCGGGTTGCCCTGCCGCTGCGGCAGTTCATCGCGGGTCTAGAAGCCCTCCAGCGGGCGCAGCCGGTCCCGTATGCCCAGGTGTATGCCGTGTATACCCTGGCGCGCGCACGGGCGAAGGAGCGGCAGGACTATCTCATCGACTATGGCCACGCCCTGCTCGCTGCCCTACCCGACGGCAGCACCGAGGCGCGGGAACTGGCGACACGCCTAGCACGCACGGTGGCCGACGGCCACTCGCTGGCGAGTTTGCTCACCTCGCAGTGTGCTCTCGACCGGGTGCTGGCTCATGCCGAGCGCATCCTGGCGTAATGTTTCGCCCTGCCTGGCAACCAGCGGGGCGCACCGAGGAACGAACCGAGATGGACCTGACCGACCTCTTACAGCAGGCGGAATCACAGTGCCAGGCGCAAGGAGCCACGTTGGCCCCGGAGAGCGTGGAAGCGCAACGGCTGCGTCGTGCGGACATCGCCATTGGGAAAGCGCTGGACCTGCTGGCCGGGAAATACGACGACGAGATCCGCGCGCAGCGGGACCGTTCGGAGGCGAACATCGCGGCGTTCGCGGCGCTGCAACGGGCGACGGGGCAGCGGGGCATGGTGTTCTTGCCCCATCGGGACTATGCCCAGGATCTGCGGGACTATTGCGCACGCCAGGGCATCGCCGCCCCACCCCTCCCCGCGCTGGGCGGCTACGAACAGTAACCCCAGACATGACCCATGCAGCATCTCCCCGCCCCGTTGGGGGCGCACCGTCCCAGGAACCACCGACATGGTGATGATTGCTCCTGCCCCGGTCCACCGCGACATCGAGCGCGTGGTGTGGACCGAAGCCCAGATCCAGCAGCGGGTGCGCGAGTTGGGGACCCACCTCAGCACTGACTATGCTGGTCGCACCCTGACCCTCGTGGGGGTCTTCGCCGGGGCCGCCCTCTTCCTGGCCGACCTGGCACGGGCCATCGTCCCGTCGGTGACGGTCCACCTCGATGTGGTGGGCGTCAGCTCGTATGGCGCAGGCACCACCTCGAATGGCCGCCCTCGTATCACCCAGATGCCCGAACTCACCATCTTTGGGCGCGATGTGGTGCTGGTCGAGGACATCATCGACAGTGGCGCGACCGTTGCCTTCCTCCGCGAGCAGTTTCAGATAGTGTGGGGTGCGCGGAGCGTGCGGGTGTGTACCCTGCTCGATAAGCAGCCCCATCTCTGCCGCGCCGAGTATCTGGGCTTCGCCTGCGACCCCGTATTCGTGGTGGGTTATGGGCTGGATTACGCCGAGGCGTATCGCGGCTTGCCCTATGTGGGCGTGCTCAAGCCCAGGGTCTACCAGGCCACCTAACCCCATTTCTCCGTTCGTGTTCCCTGTCCCGGCTCTGGGACCACCGAGGCATCTCTGATGCTGAGCAAGGAGACTCTGATGAAGATGCTGGACCAAGCCCTCGCATTCCTAACCGGCCACTATGAAAATATGGAAGCCGCGTCACCATGGGCGATGCTCTGGGATGCCGAGCATATGGCACGCAAGGCCCACCCGAACGTGAAGCGCATCGAGCAACTGCTGAATGCGGCGCTGGCGAAGATGCCGGATTGGCAGGTGGCATTTGGCGCGGCAGGTTGCTGGGAGCATGTGGGCGACCAAGTGAAAGAGCTAGCAGCATGGGAGGAAATGGCACGGCGTCGTTCGCCTGAAAGCTGGGCTGATGACTGGATGGAACGCTATCAAACCGTGGCGGCGCTGGTGGGGGTAGAGGGACGGAGGCTGTCATGAAGTGCAAAGTAAGCAATTAAGCAGTATTTTAGGGAGATAAGTACACATCTCTTGTGAGAATTATCCCAAGAAGAGCCCTATTCAAATCATGCCTCCGGATGGCTTACAACCAGCTATTTGCCTGAGCTACCCTTCATGATTGTTTAGCAGCGTAATCACATGCGTTACTTTGGAACGTCGTTTCCAAAATAGATAGAGGTACCACTCGATCATCGCCCTCGTCAGAAAGCTTAACCCCAAAAGTCATCTCTTTGAGTGCCAGAACATCAAACCCCAGAGTATTTTGGGAAAAGTCATTGTAAGAAAAAACATTAATTTCAACACTTGAGTGTGGGGCGATCAGCTGCGGTATGACCGGATAGCCACCATCTTGTTTTACATTCTGCAACACGCCATTCTCTTGGTATTGCATTGTAAAAATGACTTTTGCCAGAAGCGCGTGGGGAACCGCATCATTATTGTTAATTACCACTCTGCATGCTTCTACTGGAAAATTATTCCCTGGATCCTTAGCAGTGTCGTGTACAGCTGAAATTGCAAGATTTGCGAGTGATTGACGTGGGTCTTCTGCTGGCAGTCCATCCACTACATAAAGTTGCGCTTGGAATCCCCGAGGGTTGCGCAGCGTCTCACATGCATGATCGCCTGTTTCGACCAATGTTTTCGTGCCTTTTGCGGGAATTGTAATTGGAGGATTTGTAGTCGTGTTACTATCATGGCCAGGATTTATAACATCGGTATTCTTGCTGCCATCACCACTTATATAATCGACTGTAACCTGATATCCTATCCCTACAGAGTGATCTTGACCATCGAGATTATGAATAACGATGCTGAAATACAAATGATCGTTCACACCACATTGGTTTTCTAGTCCAAAGTGAGTTATTGGATCAATTACAATTTTTTTTGCGCGATCTGAATAGAATGTAGGATGAGATAGCACTACAGATGCCGGATCAAGGCTACCGTATAGGTGTAAATCTTCGTAGGCTGTGATCCCTAAGGAGACAACTCCAACAATGATACCAATAATTAACGCTAAGACTCCGAAAAGAATCCAAGGTCCACATCCTGAAGAATTTGAGCCTTGAATTATAGTGACCCAGATTGTCAAGACAGCAAAAAGGGGCTTATTAAGGGATTGCTCCCTTGCTTCTTTTGTGCAAAGTACACCGCTGCGGGTGTTTGATAGTCAAGTGATTGGTGCAGCCGCTGGTG
>JACDGC010000217.1 GCA_013815535.1 Ktedonobacterales bacterium | reverse complement strand
ACCTGAGAGGAGCGGTGTTCTGAGCTGCGGCTTGATTCCCTGAACCCGGTAATCGCATGGGAAACACCTTACCAAGAAAGCACTGCTCGGCCATTGTTATCGCGCACCCCGATTCGGCATGCTAGGACCAAGTTTCCGGTGGTGTCCCCCTGTCCTGAAGAAACGACGCGCCCTACCGATAAGAAGAACAACACGCTCGTGGGATCTGAGGAGGATTCATCATGGACTTGTGGCTGCGCCACTACAAAATCTCGACCAAGCTCCGCGTGGCCTTCTGGCTGCTGGGGGGCCTGATGGCCAGTTGCACCCTGGCCGTGTATTTGGGTCTGCCCCGCTGGCTCTTACTCATCGGAACGGGGCTGGCCTTGGTGGGGGCTACGCTGCTCGGAGAGGCCGCTACGCGCCATATCGCGTATCCCCTGCGGCAGTTGGCCCCGGTCATGGAACGGCTCGCTACGGGTGAACTTACCGAAATTAGCGATTTCGTGGCGCGGTACGGGGGGCGCGATGCCATCGGCGTCATCGTCATCTCCCTCAATACTTCACTCGGCAAGCTGCGCCGCATCATCGGGCGCGTCACCAAAATGAACCAACACATGACGGCCATGACGAAGCAGGTTAAGCTCAATGGCGAACAAACCGAAGCGGCGACGACCCAGGTGGCCGATGCCATGCAACTCGTCGCCGCCGGGACCGTCACCGAAAGCGCCTCGCTGGAGCGCGCCGCGGAAGAAGCGGTGCATCTCAGTACGCAGAGCCAGACCTTGCAAGCAAGCGCACAAGTGATGCACCAGACGATGACGCGCGTCCACACAAGCATCACCCATACCGCCGAGCGGATGGCGTCTTTGCAGGCACAGTCCACGCAAATTGAGGCGATCATCCAAACCATCGAAGAGATCGCCCAACAGACCAATCTGCTGGCGCTCAACGCCGCCATCGAGGCCGCACGGGCCGGTCCCCAGGGCCGGGGCTTTGCGGTGGTCGCCGATGAGGTCCGCAAGCTGGCGGAACGGGCCAGCGGAGCGACGCACGAGATCGCCGGGATCATCCATGCCACGCAGGCGGAAACCACGGCAGCGATGACCGCCATGACCGAGGGGGTTGCCGAGGTGGCGCATGGCACCGCGCAGGTCGCAACGGTCGAAACCATCGCCACGGCGATGGCGGAGCGGGTGACCGCAGTGCAAGGGAGCATCACGCATATCGCCAGCATCAGTGAAACCAATAGTGCGGCAGCGGAAGAAGTGTCGGCGGCGACCCAGCAGATGACGGCGCAACTCACCGAGATGGTGGGGGCGACGGGGTCCATCGAAGACATGGCCCAACATCTCTATGTTACATCGCGCATCTTCCACTGGACCTATGCGGATGACTGGCGGGCGCGTGGCATGCAGCCCTCCGCGGAAGAACCCTACTACCCCGTGCCGCTCACGTCGCCCGCTGCTGAGGAGGCTATGGATCGCTTGCCCGTCGCCGCGTAAGCGACCCAGGTCCACATGATACACCACCCTGATGCGCTTCCCCTGCTGCCTCTCATGTTAACATTGTGGTTGCACCCGAACAAGGCATGACATCCCGTGCGATTCGGGAAGCAATTCGCGAATACGTGCTCCTGGCGACGGTGGGCGCTCTGCTCGAAGGTATGGCATATCTGCTGCTGCCAGAAACGTGGAGCGCACGCCATCGGCATAGGCTCCGCCACGGTCACGACGTACCCACGGCATGGAGAGGTGGGTGCGGAGCCAAGCGGTGACGGTTGTGGCCTCGCGGTTTGCTAAGAGGTCAAGGACCTGATGCGACATACGATCCACGACGATGGTGCCCTAGCGATAACCGCGATGGAAGGCAACATCATCGATGCTCACCTGGATGGGGGGCACCGCCGTGGGAGGTGCCAGAGGCATGATGGCGCGGGAGATCCGTCGTTGACAAGGTGGCCATGCCCAACGCACGCGCAACCCGCGCCGCCTAAGACCCACCTGTGGCTCACCTCAGCGTCACAATCGCTTGGCGACGGCGGTGCGTGTCGCGAGCGCGCGGCGGCAACTCATTGGGAAACTGCTCCGCGAAGATGCACCGTGGACCGTCTGTAAGGAGGTAGCGAAAGCGGTGTACCGCAAGTGCAGTACGACGGGTACGTTTCCACAAGACAGGTCATGCAATGTCTGTAGGTAGGTACGCTGAGGCCGACAGGAAAGCGCGCCACATACGGGACAACGTGCACGGAGTGAGCGGTTGGCAAGGGTCGGGGTCAGATGCTGGCTTTCACTAAGCATCTGCGCACGTTTCGCCGTGAGCAGATGCGGAAAAAGCTGGGCGCGAGAAAGGGTATGTACCGCCTCCTCCATGGGGTAAAAAGAGGTCTCGACCTTCTCGCGTAGCACATGGGCACACTTCGCCTTAGCCTTCGCTACGTAAGGGGGCACTATCTTGGATGCCCAAAGTATCCGCTAAGCCAGCAAAAGATGGCGCTATCAGTCACTTTCCCTGTCCAAAAAGCGCGTTTTATCGGAAGACGATAGTGCCCAACGGCGGAGTTGAGGCGATGGCGAAGTATGCACATGGGCGTTGCAGGAAGAATAGACCTGTCACGAAAGCAAGAGGGCGAGCAGCAAGAATGAGTAATATCCATACAGGGGCCACCAAGGCAGGACAACAGAGCGTTACGGGTGGGTGGCCAGTCGCTTCTCACCTGCTCTCGCCGCTTGTACCCCTCTCTCGGCTGTCCCCCTCATGACGAAAGGCTCTCCAAGGTGCGGCTTGTCCCAATCGTTCTCACTGGACGTGCTGATTCTGCTCCGTTCCTGTCACAAGACTAGGCGCATGCTCCCGTGGAGCAAGGGACGCTGGGGTGCCGCTGAGCGCGATGAGGCCATAGACCGCCAAAACGACCGCGGCAAACACGGCGGGGAGGATGCTGCTGACATCCGTTGCCAGGTTGGGTGCCGCGCTCTTGAGGATGGCGAAGGCGCTGGCCAGGAACACCCCATACGTGAGTACGGCGGGCCACAAAGCCCCCGTGCGAACCACGAGGCTGCCATAAGCCACGGCTAAAAAGGCGTATGATACACTCAACATGATCGTAGGCGCGATGTGCCCCCCAGCCAAGATCCCCCCCAAATGCATCACGCCAAAGAGCACGGCACTGATGCCGACTCGTGCCCATTTCCCCCACGGTGCCAAGGCCGCCAGCAAAATCCCCAGCACACTAAGCTTCCAAAAAGCAATCAAGAAGCCTGCCATGATGCCCACCAGCAGCGTGCCAGGAGTGGCAGTCACCCCAGCTCCCAAGGGCAAAAAGCCATACAGGACGAAGGGCAGAAACCAGAGCAATCCGCCCCACTGGCGGGGCGACCGAAAGCCGATCATCCGCCACCAATGGAGTACTTGCACGAGTACCGCCACCCCGAGGGCCACGATCCCCCCGGTGATGCTGCCAAGCTGTGCGATGGTCAATGCGCCAGCCAGGTGGCCGATCACCACGCCGGAATAGACATCCACCAACAACGCACTCAGGACGAGGACGAGAGAAAACACCAAAGGATACCGCTGGATGAGATGAGTCATCGCGTTGCCTCTTTCTTATGCTGGGTCCTGAGATGCGCGGAGCATCTGCGCGGTCTCGTCGCACCAGAGGATCATCGCCCGACAGATCTGCTGCCCATGGTGCAGGGTCAGCACCCAATAGGGCACGTCAGCGGCATACTCCGGGTGGTCGTGCAACAAGTGCCCTTCAATGGCGTTATATTGCTGCAGCAGATGCTCATGGATGGCGCGGTACTGCTCGACCTGGGGCAACAAGGTCGCAGCGGATGCATGACGCCCAAAGTAGAGCTTCAGCAACAGTTCATGACGGGTCGGTGTGATCGTGAAGGTCGGCTGCATCAGCCACGCCCGCAATGCCTCCCATCCTTGCTCGGTCAGGTGGTAGACGAAGCGATCCGGGCGTCCCGCATGGTGCTCGACCTCGCGCATGACCAGAGACTCAGCCTCGAGCGCCTTGAGGGTGGGGTAGATCTGCCCGTACCCCTCCTTCCAAAAATAACGGATGCTGCGATCAATGAGTTCCTTCAGGTCGTAGCCAGACATCGGATGCAGGCTGAGCATGCCTAACAACGCATAGCCATGTTGACTAGGCACCCAGGACCTCCCACACCGATACTATATCTACAAGATATATATATCATAGATATAGTGGCCTGTCAAGTGCAGCGCTTCCCTTCACGATGGTCAGGGTAAGGCCAACCGAGGAGCACAAGCGGACGGAACACGTCGCAGCGACTGCCCCCTACCCGGAACCATCGGTCATCCTGCCTTAGGGGCCACGGTATCACCGGCAGGATGAGACTTCCCAGCGATTCTCGGGTAAGGGGCTGCTTGTGCCGGTATAGCGGCGGTTCCCTTATCGAGTCTTCGGCGCATTGCTGGTATCTGGAACACATGTGGTGTTCCAGGTGTGGCAATGCAGGTTTGTCTGCCAGGAACCTTTTAAGCCGCGAGTCATGCCGTGGCAAGCCCCGCACTTTTGCGCATGCTGTCCGGCTCACGGCTCTACGAGCGTCGCCGACGAGCGCAGCGAGTCCTCTCTGGCTTAGCCCTGTGGGGGGAGTGACCCGCCACTCTGCTGTGGATCCGTTGCCGACACCGCTGCATTTCAGGTGTTTGCGGACCCCACCACGCTCGCGGACACCCGTACCATGGTAGCAGACTTTATCGAGGCGGGGGCAACGCATCTGATCCTCATCCTACGTCCCCCGTATCCGCACGGCATCGCGCAACGTCTAGCCGCCGAGATCATTGCGCCACTCTTGCAATACCATCTGCGGTAAGGCGCAGCCCATGGTGCTTTGCTCGTACGGCAACCGTGACTTGGTGAACCGTAGTCGCCGTGCCACTCAGCAGTGCAAAGACTTTTGGACGTTTATCAAGCAAGCCGAGAACGCCATGTCCAGCACTTGGCTGAGAAGAGCGACAACAGCGAACGACAGAAGGGCGCGTGGAGCATCTGTTGCTGCGGAGCATGGCAGGAACTTCCCGAAAGGTCGCAGGGGAGAACATACCCGCGACGGCTTTCACTCCGTATGAAGAGCGGTACAGGCCAGCAATGATGCACTGAGCATCACGATGGACCTTGGGAGCGATACGCGGCGTCGATCTTGGCATCCGGGAAGCCAGGCAGATTGCCACATGAAACTTTCTGAGGTTCTGGTGCATGACGGCCCCTCTCAGCGGTTGGTCACTTGCACTATCTTTTCAGGGCATCTCACCCATTACAGGAGGACCTTCAGGGCGTACGCTCCGCCTCTTAGGATACCCGATTCACCCCATCACCCACACGGCGGAGGTTCGTTGCGGGAAGAGAATGGTGAGCAGGGCACGCACCTCATCCGTGGCCACCTCGCAGTCGGAATACTGCGCTTCAAGGTCGGCGAGGGAGCGGGTACCACACAGCAGATGGGTGAAACTGTCGTCAGGAAAAGCGGCACTCGCCACCGTCAGCGCCCGCGCATCGGCTGCGGCCCACGGCGCAATCTCTGCGAGCTGCCCTGCCGCGAAGCGCAGGAGGATGCCCGACCGGTAGCGGTTGAGACGTACCTCCCCGGTGTAGCCCACGGCGAGGGAGGCGGCTAAGCGCCCTGTCAGGATGGGCGCGATCTGGCGCAGGAAGGCGACCTCATCGGGGATACGAATGTACCAAGCACCGGGTGGATCAAGCAGGGCGAAACGGGTGGGGAAGACCGCGTAGGCCGGATGCTCCCTCCCTCCCGCGATGCCCAAGGTTTCGGCTGGCACCGTCCCCACCAGCTCCCGCAAATGGCGCAGGGCGCTGGGGACGACCGCCAGCCAGGAAGTGCCCTCGGCCACTTCGAGGGTGGTGAGCCAGCGACGTGGCGAGGTGGGATGCTGCCCATGCGCCAGATAGCCCACCAAAGTGCCATTCGGTGCCTGAATGACGTGCCAGTGGCGACGAAAGATGTTCAACTCCCCCAAGGTGAAGACTTCGTGCTGCCAATATGCGGGGGTGCGCTGCACGGCGAAGAGCGAACGGCGTTGTGCGTCCTGTTCGACCGCCATGATGAAAGGCAGGTCGTCGGGCGTCGCAGGGCGGATGGTAAAGGGTTCGGTCGCGCCAGCGGGCAGCGTGGGCACGGCGCTCGCGGACATGGCGCGCCCGCCCCCCATCGGCAGGGTCAGGGCATAGCCAAACTGACGATAATACCAGGGGATACCATTGATCGCTTGCACCAGATCCCCCGCCGCCGCACTGGCCGCATGCACCACGTCCATCTGGTAGCGTACCAGGCCCTGGCGATGATAGGCGTGCAACGTGCCAACAAACTCGGTCTGTGCGACTGTGAAGGGCATGCCCGCGTAGGCCCACTGTTGCCGCAGCACCGCGACCGATGAAACGATCTGTCCTGTGATCGCGTCTTCCACGAGCAGAAAGTCGGCGGGGCCGATGTGCGGATGCGTGCCATCGAGCCATTCCCGCACGCGCGCCATAATGCGCGGGCTGGGCGCGCCATCGGACGTGTAGGTGTGGACGGCACCGTTGAAAGCGACCAGGGCCTCGATGTCGGCGGGGGTGGCAGTCCGCAGGCGTAATCCGTCTCCGAGCTCGTGGGGCGTCGCCAGCAACCAGCTCATGATGAGGCTCCTTCCGTGGCACCCGCCGTGTAGTATTCGGT
>JACDGC010000216.1 GCA_013815535.1 Ktedonobacterales bacterium | reverse complement strand
TGGGGGCGGGAGCGGGTTGGGCCGGACGAAAGGTGGAGGGCACCCGCTGCACAGGGGCGGGCGGTGGCAAGGGAACTTCTTCTTCCTCTTCCATATCACCGATCCACTGGGCTGCCAGATCCGGGGTCAAGACCGCCCCCTGGTTTTGGACACGGGGCGGGGCAGCGGGTCGCGGTGGCTTCACCCAGACGCGCACGCGCGCCTCGCGGCCACCGACGCCGCGCACACCTCGACTAGGTTCCTGCAACACCTGCACATCCACTTCGTCGCGTCGCCGTCCGAGCCGCGCGAGGGCTTGTACGATGGCATCGTCAATCGACTTGCCTGCCGCCTCAACCGTGTCCATGGGTGCTACCTGCCTTTTTTCGACGATCCCTTCGTGGTCTTGGGCTTGGTCGTGACGCGCGGCGTGGCGACCGTCGTCCGAGGGGCGCGGGTCACCACTGCCGTCGCAGGTTTGTTGCCATTGCCGTTCGCGTTGGGGGTGCTCACCAGCCGCACGCTTTCCTTTTTGCCATTGGCTGTGGCGCGCAGGGGCGTGGAAGGCGTCTTGCTGATGGGGCCAGTCGTCTTTGCGGCTACGGGGCGGGTGGGGGTCTTGGGCGCGACGTTTTTGCCACTTGCTGGCACATCGGTGGCATCCGTGTCGTCCTCATCATCCGTGATGATGGCGGCGGGGATGGCACGCGCACGGTTCGCGAGGGTGGCAGCTTTTTCTTCTGTCACGGTCACATTGCGGCGACGGTTGCGGTTGGGGCTGATGGTGCCATCCACGATGGCCGCCGTGCCTGCCAACGCGGGGGCGGGGGAAAGGCCCGGGATGCCATCCAACAGGCCACCCCAGTTGCGGCCATTGAAGAAGTATTGCTGCAAGACGCTATAGCCCGTCGTCACGATCCAATAGAGGGCCAAGCCAGCGGGGAACGTCCAGCCGATGAAGAGCGTGAAGCCCGGCATCAGGAACTGCATCAGCTTCATCGAGGCGGCATTGGGGTCTGGCGCGCCAGTTTTGGGTTTGGCGGCAGCGCCCACCTGAGGCTTCTTGAGCGACATGCGAATCTGGACGAAGGTCAAGATTGCCGCCAAGACTGGCAGGACGTGGTACGCATCTGGCGTAGCCAAGTTGGCCCAGAGGAAGTGCATGTCGGGCAATTTCGTCAGGCCCTGCGGACCAAAGATCGGACGCACAAACGGATAGAGATCATTGTTGAGCTTCGACGCCGTCACGTGGGAGTCACGCAGGATGGTATTAAATGCGCCAAAGAGGCCATAGAGGAAGGGCAACTGAACTACCAATGGGAGGCAACTGGCATAGGGGCTATAATTATTCGCTTTATAGAGTTGATTCATTTTTTGCTGCATCACCATGGGTTCCTGGCGATACTCGCGTTGAATCTGCTGAATCTGCGGGCTCAGTTCCTGCATCACCTTGCTTGACTGCAACTGGCGGAAGACCAGCGGAATCATCGCGGTACGCACCAGCAGCGTCATGACGACGATGGCGAACCAAAAACTATGGAAGACTCCATAGATCGCCATCAATATGTTAAAAATCGGCTGTTCAAATATGAGATGGAACAAGTTCCCTAGTTCAGAAAACACGAGATGCCTCCCAGATGAGCTGTAAGCTGGATGTCGCGGGGTGCCCTAGGGCACGGGATCGTACAGCGATCCCTTGTACAAGGGATGGCAGCGTCCAATACGCTTTATCGCCATCCAGCCGCCACGGAAGAGGCCATAGCGGTTAATCGCTTCGTAGCCATACTGCGAACATGAAGGGGTGAACCGGCATGTCGAGGGCATCAACAGCGAAAGCGTATGCTGATAAACGCGGATGAGACCGAGGCCGAGATATTTCATGATGATCCCTCCTGGGGATCGGCGGCGTCAGTTGGCGTCGGTGCTGGCGCTTGCCAGAGTTGTGCGCGGCGCAGTAGATAACGGACATCGCCACTCAGGTCATCGAAGCTGCGGGTGGCTGCCGCTGGCCGCGCAGTGATGATAATCGTTTGCCCTGGCACAATGCGAGTTTGCCAGTTCGCCATGATGGCGCGCAACCGACGCTTGACCAGATTGCGAGTGACGGCATTGCCGACACGCTTGCCCACCACAAAGCCAAAACGGGTGGGGCTGGCAGCAACCGCAGCCGCCTGCCAGCCGAGCATCAGCGCCGTTGCGTGGACCGCGCACCCCGCGCCACGCACGGCGGCGAAATCGCGTGGGGCGCGCACCCGGCGTGTGCGGCCAAGACCTGGCATCGGCCTAGTTAGTGCCCTTCACCGCCAAGCGCCAGCGGCCCTTGGTGCGACGAGCTTTGATGATTCGCCGACCGTCGTGGGTCGACATGCGCTTCATGAAGCCATGGGTGCGGAGCCGGGGAATGCGCTTGGGCTGATAGGTTCGTTTCATAGCATGCGGCGGGCGTATCCTGTCGGTTCCGCAGTGCGCCGCGCCTCCTTTTTCGTTGCACGATCGGGCGTGCCGCCGTCTGGGACGGTGATCCCCTCAATTATACGCAACCCCAGGCGTCGCTGTCAAACGCGCGGGACCGCCCGATGGCCAACAAACGCAAAAATAGCGTCTCACGGTGGTTCATCCCCCACTGCTCATCATTTTCAGGCAATGGTTGCTCCAGGGGACAGCATACAAACGTCCCAACGAAATGGCCAGCCACCGTGACCCATCAGGGAATATGGTCCACCTCCAAACTTCCGGCACCTACGCGACCGCTGGCACGTCAGAGGTGCAGAACGAGCACTTGCTGGCGGCGATGGGAATGGTGCTGAGGCAATAGGGGCAGTCGCGCGTGGTGGGGTCTGGCGGCGGCTCCGTCTTGCTGCGCTGGATGAGCATGTTGATCGGGCGCACGATGAAGAAGAACACGACCGCCGCAATGATGAGGAAGCTTAACAAAGCATTGAGGAATTCGCCATAGAGGAACACGCTACCGCGAACGGTGAAATGCAATTGTGAGAAATCGGGTTGCTTGGCAATCGCCGCGATGAGTGGTGTGATAAGGTCCTTGACGAGTGCGGTGACGACCGAGCCAAAGGCTGCCCCGATGATGATGCCGACCGCTAAATCCACCACATTGCCACGTAAAAGGAACGCCTTGAAATCATCGATGGCTTTCATACTGAATCCTCCTAAAGCAGTGAAATCGTACTCCGTTAGCGCTATGCTTCTTATAATGATAACGGCTCATTCGGCAAGTGGTGCAAACAGCAGGCAACATCCGCCCGCAACCTATAACAAAGTGAGCGCCCATGGGGACGCACCGCCGATCTGTGCTCGGCGCAGCCACCCCGAATGTGCTACACTGAGCGCAGCACATCGTCCCCTTCCGGCGCGTCATCCGCCGGGATAGGTCACAGAAATCATCAGAGGTGGGAACCATGCCGACCGTGCGGTTCGAACGCGAAAACAAAACGGTACAGGTGGAGGAGGGCGAGAGCCTGCGCTATGTCGCGCTGGACCACGACGTCCCCATCTATTGCCACATCTATAAACTGGGCAATTGCCATGGCAACGGGTTGTGCGGCTCTGACCGCGTGCAGATCACGCCTTCCACGGCGGTGAATCCGCGCACCGTCGCCGAGCGCATTCACCTGCGCAAGAAGCCCGATCTGCGCCTCGCCTGCCAGGTGCAGGTCCACGCCGACTGCACCATCACCACCCAATGTGGCCGCAAACGCTAACGGAAAAAGAGGAACCAATCCTATGCGCCTGGATCGCATCCTCACTGAGGGCGAGGCCGTCAATGCCCTGCAAAAGCTTGGCTTCACCGTGCGTGAAGCGCCGAACCGCATCGGCCAATATGTCGTCGCCCATGCCCAAATCGGCGGCGAGCGGACCTTTACCATCGAGCAATTGTGTTCCTTCACCGAGGGAGCCGTGGTCATTTCAACGCATCTGACAGCGGGGTCAGCGACCACCACCGCGCGCTAATTGGCGAATTTTTCGCTCATGCGATACAGCCGGGCCGGACGATGAGGACCCTCCATCTTCGTCCGGTCCGTTTCGTGCAGATCGAAGATATCACTGGTGAGGATCTTTTTGCGAAAATTGCGTTTGTCGAGCTTGCGATTCAAGATCGCCTCGTGGACAAGTTGCAACTCGCTCAGCGAAAACTCGGGGGGCAGCAGCCGAAACGCGATGGTGGTGTAGTCGAGTTTGCCCCGCAACCGCGCCACTGTATAGTGAATGATGCCCTCGTGATCAAAGGCAAGCGGCAGCGGCAACTGATTAACCGAAAACCAGCGCCCCCCCGCCGTCGCCTGATGGGCACTGGCCTCGCCCACCAGCGCGAAATAGACCACGGTAATGACCCGCGTGCGGGGGTCGCGTTCCGGCGCGCCAAAAGTATAGAGCTGTTCGAGGTAGATGCGGTGTGGCTCGTGGAGGTGCTGCCGCAACTGGCGTTGCGCGGCAGTTTCCAGGCTTTCATCCGCCCGAATGAAGCTGCCAGCAAGGGCCCACTGCCCCACGAAGGGCGGCTGCTGGCGCGGCACCAACAGGATGTGCAAGTCGCCATCGACCAGCGTCAGCATCACCACATCAACCGTCACCGCTGGCCGTGCAACGTCTGCCCCCGCCGCCAACTCTGCGGGCTCTGTCTGCGATTCGAGCATCGTGTTGCCTCCCCAGCCTTCTCGAAGGCATCTCTTCCTCAGTTTAACACATGGGGGGCCGATGCGCCGTGTGAGCGCCTCAGTTCGTCGCCGCAATCGCGGTCAGCGGCTTGGCGTCGCGCACGAGGGGATTTAGCCAGGTGATGATGGCGGCGGCGACGAACACTACGCCAAAGACCAAGATGGTGACCGTGGTGTCAAAATATTGCAGCAAAATGCCTGTCAGCGCCCCACCCAAGGGAATGAAGCCGTAGGCGAGCAACCGGAACACACTATTCACGCGCCCCTGCAATCGATCCGGGATGAGCGCTGAGCGATAGCTAAACTGCACGACATTATAGATCGGCCCCATCAAGAAGATGAGTGAGCCGATGGCCCCCAGCACGAAGGGATTCGGCGCGAGAATCTGGAGCGGCCATACCACCGCCTGCACCACGAGGGTGGCAATGATGACCTGCCCAAAGCTGAAACGCCGCTGGATGGTTGCGCCGATGATGGACCCCACGATGCCACCCACCGCCATGATGGACCCGATGAGGCCAATGGTGAAGGGTGACGCCCCCATATGCTGCGCCAACACGATGATGATCAAGAATGAGCCACCAAAGACGAAGTTCGCAGAACCCGTCAGAAACGCCATATAGCGAATGAGTTTTTGCTGCCACAGCCATGACAACCCCTCACGGATCTCCACGCCCAGCCGTCGCGGCTCGCTGCTGCGCTCCCCCTGGAACTGCGCTTTGATGAAGCTCAGCGAGATGACCGAGGCCAGGTAAGAGACGGCGTCGCCCACAAAAGGCAACATGGTGTTCAATCCATAGATGAGGCCACCAACGGGCTGACTGATAAGGGTCGCGATGCTATCCGTCGCCTGATTTTGGCCAGTGGCGGCAGGTAACTGCTCCTTGGGGACGACGCGGGGCAAACATGCCGCCTCCGCGATATTAAAAAAGACAAACAAGGTGCCTTCCACCGTCGCCACGACATAGAGTTGGGCCAGACCAAGCACTCCAAAGAAATAGGCCACGGGGATGCTGCCCAGCGCGATGGCACGCCCCGCATCGCAGATGATCATCACGCGCTTGCGATTCCAACGGTCAATGAGCGCACCGGCTGGCAGACTGAAAATCAGGTAGGGCAGCGCCCGCAGTGCCAGCGCATACCCCGCCTTCGCAGCGTCGCCCGTCTGCGCCAAGATCAGCAGGGGAAAGGCGATGCCTGACACCCCCGTGCCAATGGATGACACGGTTTGCCCGCTCCACAGCAGCATATAATCGGTGTTGCGCCACAAGCTTCGCAGTCGTGGTGGTGGGGCAATGGGCATATCCAGGTGCGGCAAGGAATCTTGCGTCGTCGTCATGGGGGCACGCCTTTCAAGGCACAAAGTCGCCTGACCAACCTCGCTGGGGCTGGCATGTGGATGCTTTTATTCGAATCGTGTGGGAAAACTTACCGCAGCGACCACCCGCGCTCGCTAGCCACTGTGTGGCACCGAAGCCGCAGGCTGGCACTCAAACCTTTGGTGGTGACTCGTCCACCTGCAAATAGGCTGGGGCGACATAGAGCGCAACCCCCAGGCCATACACCGACCCCTCGGTCGCCAGCGGCTCAGTGGCAAACTCATCCACCAAGGCATGCAGGCGGCGGCTGAACTCTTGCGCGCGTTCCGCGCTCATGCGCGCGTGGGGGGTGCCCACCATCAGCACCCGATCAGCTTCGGGCGCGGCGGCGACGGTCTCTTGCACCTCGCGGCGCACATGGGCGAGCATGTCGAGCCAGTGAGTGCTGTACTCCGTCTGTGCATCGCGCTCCTCGGGCCGCTCGAAAAGAAACAGTTTGGCGGTGCGCGTGTAATATTTCGCAACGATGCCGCGCACCAACCGCCGCGCCACCACCATTGCCAGCCCCGCAGCCTCCAGCGATTGCAGATGGTGCCCTGCCGTGCCAGGCGCGATCCGCAGGCGATCCGCCAATTGCTTGGCCGTCGCGGGCTGCTGCTTGATGATGGCCAAAATCTTGCCGCGCGTTTCATCCCCCAGCGCTTTGTATTGCTGGGCGGTATTCACC
>JACDGC010000005.1 GCA_013815535.1 Ktedonobacterales bacterium | reverse complement strand
ACCCATGGGAAGGCCGAGATCTATTATAATGGCCTGCTGGCCGATACCATCCTCTTCGAGGTCGTTCCAGCAGAGTGAGCCATGAGGCCGCCAACCATGCGCGGATGGTGGAGTCACGCCATCCGCGTGGGGCATATACCTTTACCGCTGAGTCGGTGAAGATGACATGCCCACGAAAAAAGCCCAGCCGTTTTGGGGATCTCGGCATGTCTTGTGCGAAAGGATATCCGCGTCACCGACACCTGGATGTGTCGTATTACAGAGGAGGGAACTCACAACATCATGCTTTTAGCACAAGCCTATTTCATCAGCTTCAGCAGCATGGTTGCCGACCGGCTGGTTGCGTCGCGCCAGCGAGCCCACACCGGCCAGGGTTTGGTCGAATATGCTTTAATCGTCGGCCTCATCGCCGTGGCGGCCATCGTGGTGCTCGGCTTGATGGGCGGGCAGATCAAGAATGCCCTCAGCGCCATCACGGGCTCGCTCAATGGCATTCCGGGTACCACCCCCGTCGCAACCCCCTAGAGCCAAGCCCTATCGCAAAAAACAGAGGACGCACCACACCAAATTGGTGGGATGC
Source organism: Ktedonobacterales bacterium (assembly GCA_013815535.1). Taxonomy (GTDB): domain Bacteria; phylum Chloroflexota; class Ktedonobacteria; order Ktedonobacterales; family JACDGC01; genus JACDGC01. The sequence goes on along the minus strand of JACDGC010000005.1, from coordinate 29,659 downwards.
GTCCTCTGGTATGCGGATGAGTTCACTCGCGCTCGACCCGCACCGCCGTGCCATAGCACAGCACCTCGGTCACACCAGCAGTGATCTCATTGGCGTCATAGCGCATGCCGATGACGGCATTGGCCCCCACGGCGGCGGCGTGCTGCATCATCAGTTCATAGGAATCGCGGCGCGTCTGCTCGCACAACTCGGTATAGATGGAGATGTTGCCGCCAAACATCTGCTGAAATCCCGCGCCGATCTGCGCGAACGCGTTGCGCGAACGCACCACGATTCCGCGCACCAACCCATAGGTATTGGTGATCTTGTAGCCCGGCAAGGTGAAAGCCGTCGTCACCAGGCTATGGTCCATCTGCGCCGTCGCCACGGGAGCATAGCCGCCCAACGGTTGCTGCGGATAGCCGGGCTGCGGTGGATAGCCTTGCGGTGGTGGTTGCTGACTCATCGTATCTCTCCCCATTGGCGTTTCATGAATAAAAGAGCCAAAGGAACATCAGATATGTTCCCCTTCTGCGATCCATTGTAACCAATAAAGGAAGCAAAGACTATCTCGTTCGTCACATGCTGGCCAGCCAAATGGCCTTGGCGCGCCTCAATGCCCCATGCAGCACACTCCCACCTGCTCACCGAGCCTCAGACAACGCTGGTGGTCCCCCCATATCTCCTATTCGCCCATCCGCTTTTCTCGCTTAGCTTGTATACTTGAGGCAGGATTCGCGCAACGCGAAAGGAGCCCGCCCCACATGACCGCCATCCCTGCCACACGCCCCATCGGCACCATCGTCAACTCGGCATCACACATCGACTATTGGTGCCAGGTCTATGGGCCACACGAGATCGCTGACCCACCCAACCCGGCTGAGTACCCCTTTGGCCAGTTCGTGGCGATAGACCTGCCCCCACCTCGCACAGGGGGCGTCCCGGTTGGGGAGCGGTTGATCGGCGTCATCTATGACACCGTGCTGATGAATCCCGCGTTTGGGGCGATGGGGCCACGGCTCTCGACCAGCGACGAACAGCGGGCGGTCTTCTCGCCAGATTACCTGACCGAACGCGCGACGCTGGTCAAGATCCTGGCGCTGGGCGTCACGAGCCTAGATGGCACGCGGGTTATTCACGGCGTGCCCGCCTTGGCCCCCCAATTGGGCACGCTCGTCACCCCACTGGATGATGCGGGGGTCTGTGCCTTCCACGTCTTCGCGGATGGCGGCATCCCGGGTGGCGCGCAACCGTACCTGCATATGGGCTACCTGCCACAACTCATCGGCGAGCGCAACGGCCTGTTGCAGCACGCCGCGCTCGCCGTGCTCGAGCGACTGCGCCATCTGATGCCTGCCCACGAGCGCATGTTGAGCATCATTGGGCGCAATCTGGCCTGGAAACTCTCGGTCGAAACCGCTGGGTAAACCACCAGACCCGCAAGACCAGAACGGAAAGATGATCTGATGCATCACGTCGATCTACCCATGGTGCGTGCTACGCGTTGCGCGCAACTGCGCGCCCCCTATCGTGAGGTGTCGTGATGATGAAAGCGGTGGGCATCACCAAAGGACCCGGCGAGACGCCCCACGAATATACCTTCATTTCCAGCGATGAAGACCAGATCCTCAAGACGGGCGAATATGTCTGGTATGCGCTGAGCGCAGGTGGGGGCGAGCAGCGCGTGCTGGGGCGCATCACCGAACGCCGCTCCGTGCAACAATACCCTGACACCTTTCTGGCGGAACCCTCTGTCCCCCCCGCCGAAGTCGCGGCCCTGGTCGGCTTCGACCGCAGCGCCAACGACCTATTTGAGTTGCGCGTCGACATCATGGGCTATTATGATGTGCAGTTTGGGGCCTTCATCAATCCCTGGATTCCGCCGCAGTCGGGGCGACCAATCTACCTCGCCGATGACGCCATGCTGGCGCACGTGCTGAGCAAGCGCGAGCAGGGTGCGATTGGCAGCGCCCACCTGGGCGATCTGCTCACCCGTGCGCCAGGGGCAGTGCCCATCATCATTGATGTGCGCGAGTTGGTCAGCACCCACCTGGCTATCATCGCCAGCACGGGCGCGGGGAAGAGCTATCTCGCGGGCGTATTGATCGAAGAGTTGTTGCGTTCCTATAACCGTGCCGCTGTCGTCATCATCGATCCCCATGGTGAATATGGCACACTGACAGGCCTGGCAAACCACGACGAATTCACCGCGCAGGCACCCAACGGGCGCGAAGTCTATCGGCCAGCCACGCGCATCTTTCGCCACGATCAGGTGAAAGTCCGCATCTCCACGTTGACGCTGGGCGACATGCGCTATCTCTTGCCCGAGATGACTGACAAGCAACAGGCATTGCTAGCCAAAGGCTTCAAGCTGGTGCGTGATAAGCACAAAGGCCAACAATGGGATGGCCGCGACCTGATCCGCGCCATCAAAGAAAGCGCAGGCGGCGAAGAGGGTGAACGCGACGACACCACCACCGTCGGCGCGCTGGAATGGAAGATCGAGCAGCGCTTCGTCGACAATGACATGACGTTCAGCCCCAGCCACCACCTGGAACTGCGCGAGATCTGTCAGCCCGGCCAATGCACCGTCTTGCAGATCAATGAGATCGATGAGCGCGACCAACAAGTGATCGTCGCGACGGTGTTGCGCCGCATCTATGACGCGCGACGGGCCACTGACCGCGACAAAGTGCACGCGGGTGACGAAAAATATCTGCCTTACCCCGTCTTCATTCTGGTGGAAGAAGCACACCATTTCGCACCCTCAGGCACCGAGGTCGTCTCGACGCGCGTGCTCAAAGAGGTGCTGGCCGAGGGGCGCAAGTTTGGCATGGGGGTGGGCCTCATCAGCCAGCGCCCTGGCAAGCTCGATGCCGATGTGCTGAGCCAATGCCAGACACAATGCATCATGCGCATCGTCAACGAGCTTGATCAAAAGACCGTCGCCACCGCCGTGGAAAGCGTCGGCCACGAGTTGCTGCGCAACTTGCCCGCGCTCTCAAAGGGACAGGTCATCGTGGCGGGCAGCGCGGTCAACACGCCGGTGCTCTGTCGCGTGCGTCCACGCATCACCAAGCACGGCGGCGAGAGCCACGACGCCCCGGCTAAATGGCAAGCATATTTCGCCCACGAAAGCGTCGCCGACCGCGCCCGCACAGACGCCATCACGCTGCGCAACGACACAGGGCCACGCCTCTACCGCGAATGAAGGGAATGGATATGGAGCCGGATTTGTCCATCGCGGTCATCGCGGATATCCATGGAAACATCTGGGCGCTCGATGCGGTGCTCGCAGATATCGATCAACGCGGCATCACCCAGATCGTCGATTTAGGGGACACGGTGTATGGCCCGTTCGCGCCACGCGAAACAGCTCAAAGGCTGCGCGAACGGCGCATCCTCAGCGTTCGCGGAAATTGTGACCGCGAGATCTATGAGGAGCAGACCGACCAATCGGCATCGCTCATGTACACACGTGCGCAACTTGTGAGAGAGGATCTCGATTGGCTGCGCACGTTTCCCGCGACACTGGTGGTGGCTGGGGCGATCCTATTATGCCATGGGACGCCAGACGCGGACACAACCTATTTGACCGAGGAGCCTACGCTCCAGGGAAGTTGCCTACGCCCCATAGCAGCGATAGAGGCGGCGTTGACGGGCGTCGCTTATCCAGTGATTTGCTGCGCGCACTCGCACATCCCACGCGTCATCATGACCACCACACAGCAACTCATCATCAATCCAGGGAGTGTGGGAATGCCCGCCTATGCGGATGGCGCTTGTCCGATGGAGGTGGGTAGCCCCCACGCACGTTATGCGATTTTGCATCAACGCGCTGGACGGTGGAGCGTCGAGCAGGTGGTGCTTCACTATGATTGGTCGGCAGCAGCAGAGGCAGCCCGATTGCATGAGCAGCCGGACCGCGCATTCATGCAAATGACGGGATTGGTGCCGCGCTGATGGATTAGGGCGCCGTGATATCAGGGCGCAGGGTACCCAGGCGACGCATCTGCGGCCAGATGATGGCAACCGCGCCAACGACCACCAGCGTCCCTACCCCACCTAACCCCACCGAGACGACGGGGCCGAGGAGGGCCGCCGTCACCCCCGACTCAAAGCCGCCCAGTTGGTTCGACGCGCCAATGAAGATATTGTTGACCGCCGAGATGCGCCCACGTAGCACATCGGGGGTGCGCAGCAACAAGAGCGTGCTGCGAATCACCACGCTGATGTTATCCAGCGCGCCCAGAGTCACGAGCATCACCAATGAGAGCCAGAAGTTGCGCGAGAAACCAAAGATGATGGTTGCCACCCCAAACCCTGCCACAGCAACCAACAACGTGCGGCCCGCACGTTGGAAGGGGCGGCGAAACGCCAGTGTGATGGCCATGCACACCGCGCCGATGCTGGGCGCGGCACGCAATACACCCAACCCTGTCGGACCCACGTGCAGAATGGCGGTCGCAAAGATCGGCAGCAACGTCGTTGCGCCACCTAACAACACTGCGAACAGGTCGAGCGTAATCGCCGCCAAGATGATGGGCGTTTGCCGGATGAAGCCAATGCCCGCTGCCATCGACCGGAGCGACGGCGTCTCTTGCGTCAGTGCCACCGGACGATTCGCGCGCATAATCAGCAAAAGGACGAGATACAAGATGATGGCCAGCAGATCTAGTCCATAGACCAAGGTTGCGGCGCCGCCACACAGGGCAATGACCAAACCACCCAGTGCCGGACCAAGCACAGCAGCCAATTGCCAGGAACTACTGCTCCACGTGGCCGCATTCTCAAATGCCTCTGGCGGCACCGTCTGGGGCACAAGAGAGCTGCTGGCAGCACTGGTAAAGGCATCACTGGCCCCAATGAAAAGCAGACACAGATAGAATAGCAGCAATGCCCCATGTGCAGCGGAAAGCAGCGCCAGCCCCAGCGCACCTGCCGCCCCCAGCACCTGCGCGTACATGACCACCTGCTTGCGATTGAAGCGATCCGCCACATACCCAGCAGGCAGCGAGAGGGTGATGATAGGCACCACCTCAGCCAGCCCAACGAAGCCCAGCGCCAGCGCCGAATGGGTCCGCAGATAGAGTTCCCAGCCGATTGCGACGCCCAACATTTGCTCACCCAACGTCGCCAAGAAACGCCCCGCCAAGAGTAAGCGAAAGTCGCCAATCCGCAATGCCGAAAAAGGATCGCGCCTAGGGGTGGGCGCGACAATTTCATGGGCTAACTCGTCAATATCCCGTGTCGTCTCTGTCATATTCTGAGCATACCGCATGATTCACAAGGGATGCAATCAACTCGGAACCGTCTTGCGGATACCTTATGTTTATTGGTCGGGCGGCAGTATTCAATAGTGGAGCGCCAAAGCGAGAAGATATGAAAAACCCGCTCTGGGAGCGGGTTGGTGAAGGGGCGGAGAGGGAGAGATTCGAACTCTCGGTTGAGAAACCCCAACAGCGGTTTAGCAAGCTTGCCTCCGTTTAATCTGGCATAAATAGTCACTTCATGGACTTTGTATCCCTCGACCATTGGTTGTCCCGTAGGTTATGCAGACTGCGGGCTATTTTTGCGCGAATTCGCCTCAATTCAGCGCTCATCGCTTCACAAACCTCCGTTTGTGTGCGTGCAATCTCCTTGCACGTTCAGCGGTCATACCAGAGTTAGCACGTCCACCGCCCATAAAAAGTTGGTGGGGAGTCTGCTTGCTCTCAACTCTCTACCAACGCTCTACCCATCTCGGTAGCGGGCAGCCTTTGCTCGTTGCTCGGGCATTGATCTGTCCTATTTTCAGTCTATCTCAGGAGGTCAAACGATGACCCATTCCCGTTTTGATGTGCTCCCCGCCGTGTCCGTGCCGCTTTTAGTGGACGCGGCGTTTGTCGAAGATCTGCGCTACCAGATGGAAAGCTGCTGGCGGGATCTGGCCCTGGCTGAATCACGCGGCTATCCCCAAAAGCAGATTGATCGCCTCTACGAGACGTATCTGCTCGCCTTCCGGGCCTATGATGCCGCTGCTGAGCGGTTGGCTCTCTTTGCCACTCCCCAAGCATAAGCCTGTGCCCTAGGGGCTGAGCATCCCTGACTGCTCGCATTCTGGCTCCTCTGTGAGCCTACACCAGAAAGAAGAAACAGCCATGTATTTCACGATTCGCGGGCGCGTCGATAGCTTCGAAGATAGCTCCTACGAGCGCACCATCAATGAAGGCACCCCCGAGGCTACCACCGAAACGGTCGCGCGCTATCAGCTGATGCTCGATATCCCCGGCGTCGCCGAGATGGTCCGCTGCGACCTTTCCCCCGACCGCATTCCCGATCTGCCCGCCGTCAAGGTCTTCGATAAATGGGAACTCGAAGAGAGCTGGGTGGTCGTCACCGCCGATAACTTCCGCCAGACCAAGGGCACGAAGGGCAACCGTACCTGGGCCATGGCCTCCTTCTCTGCCGTCAAAGTCGAAGAGATGAGCGCCGCCGAACGCCAAAGCATTCTCGATGCCCGCCGCCAAACCAAGACGGCTCGCAAACAGAAAGCCGCTGCCGCTCGCGCCGCCAAACAGCCGCAAAAGAAAACTGACGCGGCCTAATCATACTCATTCGGGAGGCAACCTTCCCCGTTGCCTCCCTCCCCTGAAAGGAACTCAGCATGCCGACTATTCGCGCACGGCGGGGCTGTAACCCGTTCTATGGCTTGGGACAGCGCTTCACCCGCCTCAATGTGATCATCTTTGCCTTGGTCTTCAACACGGGCCTCGCGCAACTCTTCTATAACTCGGCGGGGGTGATCCTGCCTAACTCCGACTGGCGGGCACGGTATCTCATCTTCTCGGCGGTGTTATCGATGACGGCCTTCTCGCTCTTCGAGTTGCACATTGTGCGGCAACTCAAGGAACTCATGGGCCGCTCGAAGGAGGTGCGTGCCCAGTTCCCGCGCTTGGAGATCCCGAGTCATGTGCTGACCCTGGCGGCGATCTCGCTGTACAACATCTACTCCCTCGCCTTGCTCAATGCGGCGATCTGGCCCGATCTGCACCTGGCGGGCATCCCAGAGTTGCCCAAACCCGAGAAGTATTACTTCCATGCCATCATGTACTCGCTGATTCTCTTCCTCGCCGCGATTGTGGGCGAGCGCAAGAGGACGGCAGCGGAACAGGCCGCTGAGGAAGACGATCATCTGCAAGCCGAGATGGTCCACAAATCGAATAAGCATTATCGGGGATTGATTGCCCAAGGTGGGCGCAATGTGGTGAAAGCCCGCCAAGTGCTCTCGACCCCTGACCAGGCCAAACAACAAGAGGCGTTACTCGCTGCCCTTGAGGGTGGCACCGTCGCCGCCGTTGCTCCCGTCGCAGTGGTCGCTCCTCCCCCTCCTGCGGCTGCGGATGAAGCAGATGCAGATGAGCGCGACGATGAAAAGGACGCGACGCCCAAAGCCCCCGGACGGATGCGCTTCACGCGCAAGAAAGCCGACGCGGTCGAACAGTGGGCACTGGGTACTGAGGCCCGCGAATGAACGATGTGCAGGCGTATATGGCGCGCTTCCTGAACCGCCATGATACCTATTGTCTGCAAACCCCCGATGGGCGCTACACCCGGCGCTACCAACGGGTGACCGAAGACGTGGTGACCGGGCATTTGCTCGGCCACCACACCCTCGCGTCTGATGCGATGGACATTCACGGTTTCACCCAGTGGCTGTGCTTCGACCATGATGGCCCGGACGGTCTGACACGTCTCGACCAGCTGCAAGACCGCCTGGCGTATCTTGGGGTCGTGACGCTACGGGAAGCCTCACGGCGCGGTGGACATCTTTGGCTGCTCACCGCCGATTCGGTGCCTGCCGCATTCCTGCGGCATCTCGCCCAACTGGCGCTGCGGGTGGTGGGCTTCACCTGTGAGATCTACCCCAATAAAGACAAGGGGCAGGGACTCAAGGGGGTGGCCCATCCGGTGCGGCTGCCGCTGGGGGTGCATCAACTGACCCAGCAGCGCTATCCCTTCCTCGATGTGGTGGGCCGTCCGGTGCATGGGGCTGATATGGCGTCGGGCGTGGCTCCTGGGCCAACACCGCAATTCGCTCACCTTCCTGCATGCCGCCGTATCGCAGCTGGAGATGGCGGTGACTCCTGAACCATTGGCGTTTCCCCGCGCTGCGCGGTCAACAACGACAGGATTGATTGCGTGGGTGAATGAGGAGCTGGATCTGCGCGACGTGGTGGAGAAGACACGACCTGAGACAGCGCTGCGCGATGCGGGGAAAGGCTGTATTGGCTGGTGCCCTTGGCATGACGACACCAGCGCCCAATCGGACGGCACCCCAGGAACCCCGTCCCTCTATGTCGTACGCGACAAGTTACATGGGTGGTCCTGGCGGTGCCTCTCAACCAACTGCGGGGCCAACAGTGGCCCGATGCATCACGCCTTTGACTGGTTGCTCTGGCACTGTGCGGGCCAACTTCCGCAAGCCATGGCCCTCGCCAATGAGTGGAAAGGACAACGTGATGAGTGATGATGACAAAAAACAATCGCTGGAACCCGCGATCGACGTGTTGCAATATGTCGAAGCTCCCGATGAGCTGGTCAAGTATTACCTTTCGCTCTCCCGCGCGGGTGGCGTGGTGTATGCCCTGGCGGTCAAGCGGCTCATCAATCGGATGTACCGTGACCATGACTACAGTCTGCGCCGCAAAATTGAGGGCAAACAATCGGGGTATGACCAGGCACTCCTCGAGGACCAGAAGGCACTCGCCTGGATGATTCATGCTGCGGCGCTCTACATCCCTGAGGATATCCGCCGCATGCCCATTCCGCCGCGACCGCCCAAGCCCAAACGAACCACACCCAACGCGAACAAAGCCAAACGGGACAAGCAAGCCAAACCACACGATTAGGCGGGAATACGGCGCGCGGTTCGCACCCGCGACCACCGGGAGCGGGTGCTGCATGGTGCCGCGCGATCAGCGCGGCAGCCATGACCCAGCATTACGGATGCGCGCCGTATTCCTGCCCTGGGGGCGAACTGGGTAACACGCCCCACATAAATACAATAGAAGCGAGATACCCCCATGAACACTGACACCTCCAACCTTCTCCCTATTCCCCTTTCCGACCGCACCGTATGCATACAACCTGTCCAAGGGTGGGATGATTCTCAGCCCCGTGTATTGGATGCGTGGGTGGACAATATTTACTTCAGCTTCGATCTTATGGTGAGTGAAGAAGTCATGGCACATCTCCTCGCCGAACAATTCGCGGCACGTGAAGCCCGAGATGAACGCAAAGCCGTGTACGTCTCCGAATGGCTCAATGCCGGTGTATCCCCCACAGGGGCACATGGGTATACCATTCTTATTGAGCGGAAAGACCAATGGGCGATTCGCGTACAGAATACCAATCCACATCAGCCGGGCATTTTTGTAGAGATGCGCTCCTACCTGCTGCACCTGCATCCGGCGGGCATCCTCGCTGCATGTGAAGAGGTGTGTGCTTTTATTCGAGATCATCTGCTGGCTGATGCCCCAGATATTGCGGATGCCTGCACCACGCATCATGCCCGTTGTTCGCGCCTGGACCTGCATCTGGATTGGCAAGGAGGCTGGCATCCCACTTTACATGAAGGAGAAGAGCGGCAATTCGTCAAGCCAGCACGTGCAGGATGGGAACCCAAAATGGAAGGGGACATCTGTACCGGCTATGTCTTTGGCAAGAAGAACGTGATGGCCCGCATCTATGATAAAAGCAAGCAATGCGAGGTCAAGCACATCACGTGGTATCCCGAATACCTCCAACAAAAGGCGGGAGCCGCTTACAATCCTGCACAGGCAGTTTGGCGTCTAGAATTTGAACTCAAGCGGGATGGCATGAAAGGCTTCTACCTAGAAACATCTCCAGAAATCGCAGATGAGGATGACGTGCTTGATGCGGAGATGGAGGGGGAGGACTTGCCCAACATTGGCAGTGTGGTCAAGGCCCTTCACTGGGCAGCCCATTTGTGGGACTATCTGAGCCGTCGCTGGCTGCGATTAGTGATGGATGATGGGGACAAGAATCGCGCGCGGTGGCCGACGCATCCCACCTGGCAAGTCTTGCAACTGGGCTTTGCTCCAGCTTTTGCGTTGCCCCCACTTGCGCCGACCAAAGCGCATCTGGTGCGGCAGCACAAACATACGGGCTATTCGCGTGCCCTCAAACGCATGGCAGTGGGGGTCATGGCTTCGGCGCAACTGATGCTCGACTCGGACCCCGCCTCGGTGTTGCCAGGCTTCCTTGAGGGAGTCGTGCGACAAGCACAAGCAGCGCGACGGGTGCAGGAAGTTAAACGCTTGTTGCGACATATGACGGATGAAGAAGAACGACGACTCAAATACCATGAGAATGTGGATCATCTTGCTAAAATGGCGCTCGGTGTTTTCACGTCAATTGGGGTGACGAAAGGGAAGCTACCTCCTTTCTCGCATGTTGGTGATTTGCTGGAATATTTATGCGATGATCTTGAAGCTATTGCTAAGGAGAAAGGAGGCATCGGCCAAATGATGTACGACAAATGGTGCAAGGTCTATAAAATATTGCCAATCGCTCAAAATATTGAGCGATTGGTTGATTAGGCAGCATACCCCTTACGGAATCAACATCCCTTTTTCTGAGCAGGAAGTCATAGGAGAATATCTAATCCGATACGAGAATGTAAAAGGCGATTGATAGTATACTAGGAAATCAGAGTTAAAGAACAATTCTGGCTATTATATACTATAAACTTAGGGTTTTTCTTTATTTCAGTGCTATAAATACTTGACAGAGCGCTTAGAATTTGTGGTAATAGGAGGGAATCTGTGATGTATAGGCAAAAATATGTCTTGGGTAATACCCCTGAACGTTTCGTTGAGGTGGACTCTGCACGACTACTCCTTATTCTGGTCCAGTTTGCGATACCTAAGGCGGATTTTCCTACTGATAAAAATGTACAGCCAAAGTATGATTATCAATCATTTTTTACGCCCGAGTATTACCTCCAAAAATTGGACTTTCTCTTGAGGTATCCACGCTACTTTGCTTATGAGCTAGCTGAACTATATCGCCTCCATATAATTACTGAGACAGAAAGGGAGGAAGTATTGAGTATTATCAAACAAATCATTCATATAAATGAACCCGAAATTATGACTCAACAATTTCGGCGCTTCTGGCGTGGAGCTTACGAGAGGCTCGATAATGTTGAGGCTTGGTGGCATTCAAGGGAGTTAGTTTATACTGGCTTTGAACCCCGAGGAGATGCCCGTCCTTGGAAATACTATTTCATTACTGCCAAAGGGCATGATGAAGCGCAAAGACTAATCCAAGAGATACCAGTAACTATATGGTATCGTGATCGCATCTCTCTACTTCATAATTATTTTGGTCGCTTAACTCCTTCCCAATTAAAAAATCTACAATATACCCATGAATCTTATAGAAATGCACAGTTGGGCGAATACATACCCGATCTAACCTCTCAAGAAATAGAGAATAATTTTGTTCAAGTTTTTGGCGAAAAAATTGAGCTTGAGGTGAGTTTATGAAAGAAGAGATTCTTGAGCAAGTAAGCGAATTTCAACCAAGTGATGATGAACAAAACGCGCAACCAGCCCCTCTTTTTACAAAAGAGATGCTGATTGAGTCTGCATATAATAGCTTTCAAAGTGGCACTAGAGAACAAATTTCTAAAGCTGAAATAGCAAAAGTAGTTGAATCGTTGGATTTAGATGATTTGTTGCGCGAAAAGCACGCCCCCCAATTACAAGTTCATCGTTTGCGCTTTTCGGGTATAAAACATTTAAATGGCCAAGAAGAACCTATTCCATTTGTATACGATCAAGCATTTGCCTCAGGAGTGAATGTACTTCTGATTGAAGATAACGAAGTTGGTAAATCTTCGATTTGGAAAACGATTAAGTTTGCGTTAACTGGTGATGACGATGATTACGATAAAGACGTTAAATCTTGGATTAAGGACATTTGGCTTTGCTTTACGTTAGATAATAATCCATATACGGTAATCATTTCTCGGCCAATTTCTACCTTTAGAGCTATTTTAGTCCCAACTTTTGAAGTGGGTCCTTTGGAAGCAGCTGCTTACTCCACTAGTGTAATATTTGATGCCGTAACTCTAGAAATGCTAAAAGGTGAGCTTCAAAATTTCTTTTTTAATCGTTTGGGGCTAACACAGCTTGCCTGGAACCAAGAAACCAATGATGCTTTCGAGCACTCGAATGCTGAAAGGAAAGCATCCTGGCTGACTTATTTTCAAGGTGTATTAATACCTGATGGAGGAGAACGCTATTTGCTTTGTGATACAAAGCACAATTATGGCAATCAATCCGGTTTGATTTTATCCGCATTTCTGGGACTCTCATTTGCGGATCCCTTAAATAGATTAAGCGTCCAGGTTTCTGCCGCAAAAAAAGAACTGAATCATCAAAAAGAAATTTCGGATGAGGAGGTTAAGAAAGCAGAAGAGCAGATAAGGCTGATTACTGCGCAACTTAGTGATGCTAAAGAGCATATTAAAGGACTAACCTCACAGCAGCGAATTCGTAGGGAGGCTTTTGAAAGTTCTGATATTAATCGTCGTGTCATAGACCTCCAGGCAGGTTATGATGAAACACGCGTAACAATTAGGAGCTTAACAGAAGAAAGAGAGCAACTAAATCAATCTATTCAACGTGAACGAAACCGGGAACGCCAATTAAGAGAAGCTGTTCTATTTCACCTTCATTTTACGGGTATTGAAGTAACTCTATGCCCTAACTGTGATAATGAAATCGAGGAAGATTCTAGAGATAGAGAACGAGAAACGCATGTTTGCCGTTTATGCGGAAAACCTGCACATAATGCTCCTGCTCAAGAGTTGGCTGCCATGAAAGCAGAAGCTGATAATTCGCAAAGACTTAGACTGGAGTATGAACGGGGAAGAGAGGCGCTCACACGTGAAATACAATTGAAGTCGAAGGAACTTGGTGAGCTAGAAGAGCAGCTTACACAGACGCAAAAAGTTGCAACACAAGGAATTGCATATGCTTTACCAAACGAGGAGGAGGAAAATGAGCGAGAGAGATTGTTAACACTCGTTGGGACTTTGCAAAGGGATCTGATTTTAGCACAAGAAAAACTTCAAGGACGACAACCTGAAATGCTGAAGTTGGATAATCAAAGGAGAATTTTTGAAAAAGTGCGTGATATGTTAAAACGTGAGGCAAGTCGACGCAATCTAATAAAGCTAAATCGATTGACAGCTATTACTCAGGATTTTGCGCGGAAAATTGGGGCCGAGAGTGTAACGAACGTTAGTTGTTCCACATATGGAGTAGTGCGCTTAGAAAAACATGGCCAACAAGTTTCATTTAGCAGCATTAATAATGACGGAGAAAGATTGAGGGTTAAGCTTGCATTCTTTCTAGCAATGATGCAACTAAGTAGAGAAATGAATGGTGGTCATCATCCAGGTTTTCTCATTATTGATCAGCCGGGATCTAGTGAAATGGTTGATTCCGATTTTATGGAATTGGCAAATATATTCCATCAAATTGACCAAGATTTCCGAACTAGCATGCAGATACTATGTTTTACGGCGAGGAAGCAATTCAGAAACGCGACTGATGAGGATAGAGTCTATGGTCCTCAAGCTTTTCCGTTTGCTTTCTAAAAGGTTTTTAGAGGATAAAGAGAATGGACAGTTGGCAAGAAGCAATAGTGCATATGTCTACTTCTTCTCCAAATTTTGACTTGGATGACTATATTGACGAACTTTCCGATTCTATTATTTCCAACAATATCAAAGAAAACCAAGCTGCTCAAGCAATGAAAATTGCCATAGCAAAGTCAATGAGAGTATTAACCCTCAGAAGTGCAATACTAGCCTTGTCTATTTCTTCTGAAGACTCGGACGAGGAGTCAATAGATTTGTTAGCAGATGGTCTAAGGTCTTCGCGAAAAGATAGCTTTTTAGGTCCCTCATACCTTGATGCTCTCATGATTTTCGCGCTTAGAAGCCCGATTGCTAGAGCAGCGTTGGCTAATGCTATGGTTAGATTGAATTTGGAAGATTCCAAATTTTTACTTCTTAAAGCCGCTCAGGTGATTGGCTTTTTGGACAAACACGTTGTTCATCAGGATTTGCGTGCAAAACTGACTCAATTATCAGAAAGCACTGACATCGAGGTATCAACAGAAGCCCTATTCCAGTTAGCTAACCTAAGTCTATCTGATACTTTGCGGTCGAATAACTTGGAAAGCTTTAAAGCTAAACTTAGTGAAGCCAGAGCTACTTATGAGCGAGTTGCAAATCTTGGGCCAGTCAGACCAGATGCTGAACTATATTATAAGCTCCTGCTATTGATTGAAACTTTTATGAATTTGACTTGGAATAATAGTCAAGTGATTGCTTATATTAGTGAAATTCAGCAAGAGCTACAAACAACACTATACCAGAAGTGGTGGGTAGATTATCGCTCACCATTTGCTGATGTCTGTGTTTCTAGAGTTCTAGCCATTGCTGATGCGATTTCACGAGTTGCCCAGAATCTTTCATCTTCTGAAGATTGGTATCAATTTGATACCGTTCTTACCGAATTTACAGCGCTTATAATGATTATTCACAATGAAGACGCACCCTATAATATCCAACCTGATACGAGGCTAAATTTTGGTTCAACATCAAATTTCATTATTATGCCTCGATTAGGGCCAGTAGTTAACAACTCAATTGGAAGACGCAGATTAAGAAGAATAATTGAAGCTTATCAAATGGCCCATGGAAATGATGATATCAGTAAAAATTTAGAGGCTATCGAACAGGAAGTTATCGAGATTGATAAATTATCCTTTTTAAATGGAGAGTCTACGGCTGATCCAGCGCTTGGTGGTAATACTAACCAAGTTACGACTCAAGAGAATGCAATGAACCTTACAAGTTTTCTACGTGCCAGAGAATCTAATCACATAAGTGAATGGGCATTAAGGCAGGGTTTCAGAGCATCATCACTTTCTACTGACTATCCCTTTTATTTAGGTAATGATAAGCAGATTAATAATGTTGTCGTTCGGTTGCTTGAGGAAATGGAAAGTTCTGACTTTCAAAAGTTCTCTCCTCAAGCATATACGCGGATTATAACTCTATATGAATCATTGGCATCATTTGTTCATTGTGTAAGGAATGATTTACCTGCTTATACCTTATGTGTGGAAGATGGGGGAAAGGGAATAGATGCTTCAGAAGGTGATTTACAAGAGGACCTATATAAATGGTTAAAACAACGATTTGGTTCTTATGTCGGCTATGAAACCTCTAAAATATCGGGAGGCCGTGTAGACCTCTCTGTCAACTTTCCCGAGATTTTCGTTCCCCTTGAAGTGAAACATGAGTTTGATTCTATAAACCCACTGCATATAAGACAACAGTACTTGTTTCAAGCTGATAGATATGCGACGGCTAGAGATGGGCTCTCCCTTTTGCTCATACTGGATCTGCGCCGCCAAAATTCACAAAGCCATCGTAGTACAAGAAAACGAGGCTCAGATATTCAACCGATATCGCTTTATACTCTTGACGAGGGCTTTTGGTTTGATAGCCTGCTTCCTGAACAAGACTTGCCTCATGCGAAATCAAAACTCATTCTGACTGGTTTGGTCCCGGGAAACCAAACCAAACCTTCAAGTACAACACATTATAGCTCACGACGGAGAAAGAGGAAGCCAGATAGCTAAGTACAGGTGTCTTTGTGATAGCACTCGTTGCAAGGGAGTATTGATTAGCGAGAGAGCAAAGATATACTGCTTGCAAGAAATATCATGGTAGCGTGATTATTTTGAAGGAGCGTCTAATGCCAACTTACCATACTGTATTTATTAGCTATTCCCATGTCTATTCAAGCATCGTTGAGCAGCTTAAGCAAGATATACGTGCTCACGGCATCGTGGTATGGATTGACCATGAGAGTCTAGCTCCTGGCACTCCCGATTGGGATAACGCTATCAGGAAAGGTATCAGGTTAGCAGATGTGATATTGTATATGGCCGCGCCTGAAGCATTGCAATCACCTTGGGTTAAGGGGGAGTTAGCCGTAGCAATGCGTAACGGTAAACCTATAATCCCTTTATGGCTGGCGGGTAAACATTGGGTGGATGTGGTGCCTTTGAATATGAGCAATATGCAATACATTGACGCCCGTAACGGTCATTATCTGCAGACGCTGCAACAATTATTAGCAAGTCTAGGTGTGACTAAAAACACAAATTTTATTCGACCAACTATCGTGATGTCGCTCTTGGCACCTCAGATAAGAGCATATCCAGTTCTGGCCCGTCTCGACGGGCTTGGCTTTGAAGGTTGGCGCAATGCTAATGGCACCGCTTACATTATACCTCCTATGGTCGAAGTGTCGGCAGGTAAGTTTATTATGGGTAGCAGTCAGGATGATACAGAGGCATACGATAATGAAAAGCCGCAATATGCCATCCATACTGATTCTTTTTACGTAGGGAAATATCCTGTGACGGTTGCCGAATATTCATGCGCGATTGAAAGCCGAGAAGTACCAAAACTGCCTAATCCATATCAAAACGAGTTTATAGAGTGGGAACAACAACTTCAACGACCCGATAATCCTGTCTTGGGAATTAGCTGGGTGGCTGCGGTCGAATACTGTAAATGGTTTTCAAAAGTTACAGGACAACACTGGCGTCTACCCAAAGAGACAGAATGGGAAAAGGCCGCGCGTTGGGATTCAACCAAAGGATGTTCGCGGCTCTACCCTTGGGGAAATCAATTCGATGAAAGTAGATTTGATTCAAGAGCGGGTAAGGGAATAGCTTCTCCTGTGGCTTCATACGCGGAAAAAAACGATGCTAGTCCTTATGATTGTCATGAAATGGTTGGTAATATTTGTGAGTGGACAAGTACACTATGGTATGAAAGACCACCTTATGATGAGAAAAAATACGAAAACGATGCAGATTTAAAGAGCAGTCGAGTCTTACGAGGAGGATGGTTGGTATATGAACGACGGAATGTACGAGCGGCATATAGAGTTAATCTAAGGCCGGAGAGTGGCAATGGGAGTGATGTTATTGGTTTTAGATTAGTTATGGATACGTGAAAAATACAATAAAATTCTTTTTCAGCAATTTTTAAGAAGGCCTGGCAAGAAATCTAAGTAAAATCCCTTCATCTGGGTTCTCCTTAACTTAGCAAATTATAGAGTGTTTGCAATGCCTTATTATCTTTGAATTTTGTTACGATCAACCTATCGTACATCCGCTGCACGCGCGATATATGCCGCTGTGAGCGATAACCCCGCGCTAGATGCAAGCCATCGAGAACGCAGCGTAGTATAATCAGCAGGCATGGTCGTATCCTTGCCTACGGAGGAGCAGATGCAAAAACTCTTTTATGACGAGTATGTCGAGCGATTTCCTGAATTCGCCAAGCAGCCTAGCATTGTCGTGGGAAAAATCCCCACCAAAGCGGAACGAGAAGCAATAGCTCGTTCCCTGCAATGGCAGGCAAGTATGATTGAGAAGCTTCGCCAGGCTCGGATATATGTTCTCGATAGTGAAGCCGTGGGATGTATTGAAGCGACCATTGAGCGGCTTCCTGCCCCCTTACGGTTTGATCCCGTGGTTCCCGATATGTGGATAGAATTAACGGGAGATGACATCGTGATTGTAGATGACAGCATCAAGAGTAAGCTTGCGGTACATGGTATCCACGTTTACATAGGACGCGATGGGACTCATAGGTGTGACTTTTTGACTGATAGAGGCCGGATACAAATTGTTTTTCCTACAGAAACAACGTATGCGCTTTACCAAGAAGAATGTGATCAAACAGCGTGTCCTTTCACACCCCAAGAAACCCGTTTCTTCGAAGGTGCAACTGCACTTGGTGTTCAGACAATTTGCTCCTGTGCTCAAACTTTGCTTGCCTTTGCCAAATTTATGAGCGTCTTGATGCAATTTCTTCGAGCAGAAGGCGTGGAACACACTTGGGTAGAACAAACCGTTGTGCCACGTGGAGCGAGGAAAGCGAGAAAAAATGGCAACTTACCATTACCCAAAGCAACAAAGTGGGTCAAGGTTTCCTTGTCACGCAAAATCCATATAGTCCGCAAAACTGGGCGGCTTGTGAACGCAAGTGAAGCAGAGACGGTAGACATTGTTGAGCAAACTAAAGAACCTGATGGAGAATTGCGCGCGATCTCGACTCATGCTCGTTTGCTCATTCCTGGTCCGGGCAAACCGTGGCGAGGAGATACGCCGCGTATCGTATGGGTGAGGGGACATTATAGAAGAGTGTACGGAGGCATCACTAGCCGATATAATGTTCAGGAGTAGCGTAGGAAGCAAGCGCTTCATCATTAATTCCGCTCTGTTGACAAAAAAACTGCTTGTTACACATGACAAAGGTCCACTCTTTGATGGAAGGACCTTCTTATGCCCTCAACGCTCCCCTTCATGCCCGCCGACAATGAACACCTCGACATTCCCACCCTCGAAACTTGGCTCTGGGATGCTGCCTGTGTCGTTCGTGGCGCGGCGGATGCCCCCAAGTTCAAGGACTTCATCCTGCCGCTCGTCTTCTACAAACGCCTCTCAGATATCTTTGATGATGAGTATGCGCGGCTGACCAAGGAATATGGAGACGACGAAGCAGCGTGGGACATCATTCGCGCCGACCATGAAGATGCCTTGAAGCACGGACACCCCGGCATCGTGCGCTTCTTTCTGCCGCGCGAGTGTGCTTGGAGCAAGTTGCGCTATCATCCCGCCGATAGGAAATTGGGCAAGTTCATCACGACCGTCATGCAAGTAGATTTCAGTGCCTGTGGTTAAAGAAGCACAGGCACTGAGGAGGAAGGCCATCCCGACCATATCTTCCTATCTGCCATAGAGTGAGTTTTCGGATCATTTCACACAGCCACTAATTTCGCGGAAATGGCGCATATCTCAGAGTATCTGGGAACATGCGCCATATTGTTTGAACAAGTGCGCTCTCTACTATCGAAATAGTGAGCGTCCTACGCTACATGCTATTGTTTCAGCTCCAAGACGAAATCATGGAAGAGAATCGCAGAAGAAGTCGGCTTCGGCCCTTCCTCCATCAATCCAAGCGCACCAGGGCTAGGATTCAGCCCATCACCCCGTTGGTCGACCTGTTGACCGTTGATGATACTAGTGATGGTGCCACCATCTACCGTCACCTGTAGTGTAAAGTTGCCAGGGTTAAACCCGCCAATCGTTCCATTATTCTGGACGTTCTTGCTTCCGTTCCCGGTATTAACGAGCTGTAGTTCCCAATAGCCATTCGAAGCGATGGCCAAGATATACCCGCCGTACTGATTCGCATTTTGAGGAGTCTGCACCAGCAAACCCGCTTTCACGCTGGTGTCACTTGGATTCAGGAAATTGCCTTGTACGGTGACACGAAACTGGGTCATGGGATAATTGCCATTCCCGTTGGGGTGATTCAAGTCCAGTTCCGCTGAGCTATTTTGATACTTGCTCAGTATCAGGCCGTTGGCATTACTGCAATCATCGGTTGCGCTGTGGTTTACATCGCCGTTCCATGGATTGCCATCATCGCAGAATGGGCGATGTTGGCTAAACCATGTCTGCCAGGTAGGATTATGCTGTGGAGCGGATACCACCACCTGCACATAATTGTTGTTTGCACCGAAGATGCCGCCATTGTGGCGCATGTCCCACCACGTCTGGTAGGTGCCTGGTGACGAAGGAGCTGTCAGCGTGAAGGCGAACACATAATCACTTCCTGGCGCAACGGTGTTACCGCCAAAGCCGACAGTTCCACCACCCATACAATCATTATTGCTCGGATGATAGTACGTATCACAGGCCAAGGCAAAGCCACTGCCATCACCCCAGGTGGTGTTGCCTGTGTTGCGCAGTTTGAAATACATTGGGATCGACTGCCCCGGTTGCGCGTTGATGGGTGCCGAGTTCTCCTCCCAGGCCGAATTATCCATCGAACTTTGCGGTGTAGGGGCCGGTGTGTTGCCGGGGCCGGGATTGGATGGAGGGGGTGTGCCAGCTGCTCCAGGGGTAGGTTGCGGCCCTGGAGTCGGCTTGGCAGTGGTGAGGGGACGACTTTGCAGAAGGATGGTTGCATCGAACTGCGTGACGAGAATGGAGCCAATGGCAAAAGCCAAATCTTTGACAAAACCGCCCACTGCTACCCCAAACTGAATCACTTTGAACCACACGTTGAGGCTGGCAAGATTATCAAGAACCTTGTCTAGGGGAATGGATCCACCTTGTGAAAGCCAGACCATTTTCGCCAAGTTTGCACGCTCAGCGCCATCGCCATATATATCTAAGAGGTCTTGAGCGAAATCTTTGGCATGGCCCGCCAGCTCGCCTGGCGATTTGAGCGAATGTAACATCGCTACGAAGTCGTTGATGAGATTGGTGAAGTTCTTCAGTTTTTTGGCAATGCCGAATATCTGTTTCGTGCCTTCGGGACCAACCAAGCCCTTGAAAGCATCTTCCTTTGCTCCTCCAATTTGATAGATTAGGTTTAGGATATCCATAGTCGCCGCATCGGTGGTAAAGGGATCGAGATCGAGGGCGACTGTTTCATTGGGTCCCGTGAAATTAGCAGCCAGTCCCGTGTTTTGAAACGTATAGGACCCATCAGCGGTTAAAGGTAAAGCATTGGTGGGCGGCAAGAGGTTCGCCAAGACAAATTGCGCTCCGATGGTATCGCGGGCCGGATCGACCACCGTCAATGTGATATCAGGCGAACTTTTCGTCACATGAATGCCATACCACAGTTGTGTCCCATTCCCGATTGTAAATGAGGCGTGAGTCGGGTCTGGTAACGGATGATCTAAATCGGCTGTCAGGATTTGCGCCCCAGGGGAATGCGCCCAATCCAACGTAACATAAAATGAAGATGCAGCTAAGGTATGCGAGGAAGCCGAGGCAACATTAGTGATGAGCAAAACTCCCACCATGCCTACCATACATATGCTCCCCCAGAGTTGATGCTTCCGGCTCATAGGTTTCTCCTGAAATTAGCGCTTAGCTGTGGCGTGCGTCTTGTCACGCAAAAGGAAAAAAACGAGCGTTCCGCCGCCCGCAAAAGCAAGGATTCCTATCGCGATGATCAGCAACCAGCTTGTACCTGCCCCATTTTGATCGCTGACTGGCACAATGCCATGTTGGGCATTGGTTATGGCCGTGGCCACTGCCATAGGCGCAGGCGTCGGGAGTAAAGTGACGTTAGCTGGAACAACAAAAATTTCGCCTACCATCGTTTGTACGTTCGTGTTTTCGTGATACTCGAATGCGCCGGTTTGGTTTGGTTGCCACGACCAGGTTTCCCCTGGACCAAGAGATGTTGATGCAAAAGCACCATCATTCGCTGAAATTTGGTAGGAACGTGTGGAGGTTGTTGGATTTGCAAAAACCACCGTGTCGTTGACGTGCACCGTGAGAATTGCGGGTGCAAATCCTGGTGGTGCTTGGTCGCCAGTGATGGTGATGGTAGCGATATCAGAGGCGATGAATGGAGCAGCCGCATAGGCTTGAAATGATTGATGCATCGCCAACCCAAAGACGGCTGCATGCACTCCTAACATTATGCATCCTTTGAAAAAGCGCATGAGAACAACTCGCATAAACTACCCTCGCTCCTCTGTATATTTCACTCGAACTATAACATATATATTATTATCACCCAATGTTCGCGTTTTTTCATAAGAAAAAATAAGGCTGATAGACCTACAGAATTGGAAATTTCCCCAGGATGTCAGCGATGACGCTTGAGAACCTTATGCTTACTGGTTTTGTCATCATTGATGATGGGACGCAGTCGCCCTTACTCTGAGCGTGCCTCATTAACAGGTTCTGGTTACTCTTCTATAGTCAATATTGATTTTACAAACATAGTGACAATGGTCCTTTTAGGATGAAGAGAATGGGTGGTATGTCTATTTGGGTTACTTCCACTATAAGAATTTCTTTTTTTCAATCTTCACTCAACTGGGATTCCCAACTTTCATGGCCGAGTGGTGCGCGGTTGAGGTCGTCTCGGTAGTGTCGCCATTGGGGCATGAAGTGGGTCATGAAGCCGTTAAAGCGGTCGTTGTGGTGGCGTTCCAAAAGATGCACCAGTTCGTGGGCTGTGACGTATTCGATGCAGTGTTGCGGCTTTTTGATGAGTTCTAGATTCAACCAAATGCGCTGAGCGGCAATGTTGCAGGTGCCCCATTTGGTTTTCATCTTTTTGACGCCCCACTCGGCCACTTGCACGTCTATCGTGGTTTCCCATTTGGTGATGATGGCGGGGAGGATGCCCTTAAGTTGGTGGCGATACCATTCAAGCAACACGTGTTCGCGCTGCGCGATGATGCTGCCCAGCCGCACGATCAAGTCCATCGTTTTCTTGTTGCGTATCACCACTGAGGGCGGGCCAGCGTGGTACTCGACATCGAGAGGGTAGCGATTGCCCAGGTAATAATGGCTCTCGCCGGTGACGAATTCTCGCGTTGTTTGGCGTTCCTGGGTGTCGAATTTGGTTTGCTGGCGCTTGATCCAGCCCCATTTGGAAATGGTGAAGAGCCGCACGGCTTCGTCACTGACACGCTGTTGCATACCAACTAGCCTATCTTTGGGCGTGCTAACTGAATTACTTCTCCTAAGGTCCCATAATTGTCTCCACCTAAGCGACCAAGAGGGCGTAGTTTAAGTGGATCAATTGCGCCATCTTCACGAAATATATCTTCTCGGATATGAAAGCGAATAACTCTGCCAATGACCATGGTAGAAGTTGTATCTTCTACTGGTACGATTTGCTTAGCAATAACTTCCATTGCCGCCACAGCCTCTAATATGCGCGGTGGCCGTATATCTTGTGAAGGTGTAGGCGTCAACTGTGCCAGCGAGAATTCGTCTACGTCGTGTTCCCACTCACCAGATGTTGCATTCATTGGGGTAAGCAATGAGGCATCAACGAAGTTCAAGACAAACTCATTGTTCGCCCGAATATTGAGCAAGGTGTCTTTGGGTTTACCATTTCGTTGATCGACCGATATCATGACAGTTGGCGGTGGCGCTCCAACTGCATTGAAAAATGAAAATGGTGCTAGGTTAAAGACTCCTTCATCATCAACTGTAGATACCCACGCGATAGGGCGTGGGATTACCAGACTTGTTAGCAGCCGATATGAAGCACGAGGCGATAATTCTTCGGGAGTCAATGAATGCATTGAATGAATCTCCAGTGACATGATATCGGCTCCTTTGTTTTTACTCTTGGGCTAAGGCTACGCCTAAACTTTTTACCTCGGGCTGCTTTCTATAAGGCGAGGCTATCGCTTTTTGGAAGAGCTTCTCGATGTGTGTCTCATTGCGTAGGCTGCCTACCTGTCTCGCATGAATCAACGCTCTTTGTGCGTAATCCATGCTTGCATCAACTGCGCCAAATTGCCATAAAGCTGTGGCATGCAATGACTCTACGCGCGAAAGCCAGCGCAAATTATCCGGCTCGTCACAAAGCACTTGTTTCATGGTTGCCTCAGTAGTCTGCATGGCCTCATCATTTTTGTTGCCTGATAAAAAGATGAGAATCTCACATATCAATGCGTTTGTCTTCATGTTGCGAAGCTTGCCGTACCAGAACTCGGGTTCTTGACGAGAGGTGGTTTGTTGCGTCTCGTGATGGAGCTTTAGCGCAGCCCGCATCTCGCCTGTGCGAGCCAGTGCCTCTGCTGCCATATAACGCGCCTCAGCCCAGAGTGGATGGGACGCTCCCTTTATCTCATCTAAAGCACGATTGGCTTGCCCTACCGCCTGGAAGTAGCGCTCTTGTTCAATGTAAAGGAAGCTATAGCGTTGTCTCATTGCTGCAATAAGATCTGGAGTTCGCGTCTCCAACGCTATCGCCTCTGCTTGTTCTAAGGCTTGGTTGGCGATGGAATAATTTTGTTGCTCGATGCTGATTCTGCCCAAAAGAATGTACATATCCGCCAGCAAGTTTTGCACTTTGGCTTTTTGATTGGGGATGAGGGAGAGTTGTAATAGTTGGGATAGCATGACGATTTTGCCGTTGGTTACGGCCTTCACATATTCAACTTGTAATTCTGACTGTGCCGAATCAAAAAGCGACCAAGTAGCAAAATTAGAATCACCAATCTCATGTATCTGTTCTGTGTTGAGTTGCTTAAATGCTTGAGTATGAGCATTCATTGGAAAGGATGTCGAGAAAGGGAAGGTACTCAGGGCGAGTAATCCAACTCCTGCACCCGAAAACATTTGACGACGATCAAGATGTGTTTGGCTTGACATTGAAAAGACCTCTTCTGGGGCCTTTTCTAAAACATCAGCGATGCTTTTCTGAACGGTTGTTGGCATCCGCCCCTTAAATCCGGCTGATTCGTATGTATGCAGTGTAGAACGGCTGATACCAGCCTTGGTGGCAAGTTCTTCTTGGGTTAATCCTTTTTCGGTTCGTATTGCTTTTATTCTGTTAGATGCTGAACCAGCCGAGAAACGTTTTGGCATGCTTGAGCTTCCTTTCTTGCTGCGCTGCTCCCATTATAAGGGCGATTGAGTTGGAAAGACAGCGAAATCGACCATTCTGGCGATATTTAGACGAAACTTGAACAAAAAGACGACAAAACGAGAAGCTTCCTCCCTTGCTATGGCTTATCCTTATCCATGACGCTAGTTTGAACTGCTCCTGGCACCCTGGCTTTTGGGCCGCGCTTCTGAGGAGCAGACAAATAAGCTTGTAAGGAGGATTCATTAATGAGCCAGTCTCTCCCGAATTTCGTCGCTACAATAGCACCTGCACGTGCGAGACGAGCAACATAACTACGGGTAACGTGATAACGATGTGCGGCAACAATAGTTGAGACAGCTTTTGTCTCCAAAGGTGCTGATGCCATCAATACCATCTCCCCGAACCAATTCTCCTGAATTATACCATACAAAGGGTTGTAATTTAGTACACTACGGTGTACAATATTCAGGAGTCCAGACGAAGGGAGGTAAGTCAATATTGCTGGCATGCTACCATCTCGCCGTTAGTTGCCTACTGATTTCAGGTTGGTTTGGCAACAAGAATAAATAGGCCAGATTTTGCTGAAATGCGAGGGGTGCATGAAAATTACAGATGCTATCGAGGGCTTCTTACTCGACCGTTCAACGGCGAAGTGCTCAGCGGCAACGCTGCGCTGGTATCGGTACAAACTGCATATGTTCGCTGATGCGATGGCAGAACGCGGGGTGACCGATATCGAGGGAATCAAGGTGCATCATTTGCGGGCGTTCATTCTGGAACTCCAGAACACGGTTGCCGATGCAAACAATCCCTACAAACCAGCGCGCAAAGATGGCAACAAGCTCTCGGACTTGACAGTGCGCGGATTCGTGCAAGTCATCAAGACCTTTTGCAAGTGGCTCTACTTGGAAGAGTTGCTCGCAGAAGATCCATCACTCCGGCTCAAACGGCCCAAGGTCGCATCGTACATGATTCGACCATTTACCGCGCAAAACATCGAGGATATGCTCGACGCCTGTGATCGTCGGACACATCTCGGTTTTCGCAATTACGCGATGATCCTGCTGATGTGTGATACGGGCATCCGGCTTGGCGAGCTCTGCAATCTGCGGCATGATGATTTTCATCTGGGCGTGGGTGGCGATGAGAGCTATATCACGGTGTTT
Source organism: Ktedonobacterales bacterium (assembly GCA_013815535.1). Classification (GTDB taxonomy): domain Bacteria; phylum Chloroflexota; class Ktedonobacteria; order Ktedonobacterales; family JACDGC01; genus JACDGC01. The sequence goes on along the minus strand of JACDGC010000005.1, from coordinate 3,958 downwards.
GGGAAAGGGAAGAAAGAGCGTAAGGTTGGTATCAGCCCGTTGGTTGCCAAGTGCTTGTGGAAGTACACATCGGCGCATCGCCCCTCAGACAATACTAAGGAGCAATGGGTCTTCTTGGGAAAATCGGGGAAGCCAATCTCCGCAACGGCGGTGCAGCAGATGCTGCGACAAATCAAGAAGGAAATTGGTTTGGAAGGGGTGCGGGTGAGTCCGCACACATTCCGCCACACCTTTAGCACGCTGTACATGAAAGCGGGCGGCAAACTGGAACGACTCTCGCGTGAACTCGGCCACAGCAAATTGATTGTAACGGAGGAATATCTCAAGCAGTTTGGCAGTGAGAGCGCGCTCATTGACCATGAGCGGTTTTCTCCTATACAGATGCTGCATTTAGAGAAGCGGCGGCCATCATCAAAAGACGATGACGACGGGCGTGGCAAGGGAAAACGCAAGGCGGGATAAGCGCTGAATAGCAGCGGTTTCGCGCAAAAGCGCTGGGAAAACAGGGTGTTCCCATCAGCGGTTTCGTGAAAAAACGGTCAAAAAGGAGGAGGGAGCAACCAAGGGTCTAGGGATGCGCCAGATACGAAAAAACCCGCTCAGAGAGCGGGCTGGAACGGTGGGCGGAGAGGGAGAGATTCGAACTCTCGGTTGAGAAACCCCAACAGCGGTTTAGCAAGCTCGGACATTAGCAAAACCGCTTTCCACCTAACTTGAACCTCACTCACCCCTGCATGCTGTGCCAAGTGCTAGCGGTTTATGCCAAGCACACTCCTCGGCACAACTTCGCGCTATGACAGCGTTCTATTTAAAACGCCTGTTCGATATAGTGCAGCGGTTACACCAGAACTAGCTCGTCCACCGCCTATTAAAAAAGTTGGTGGCTAGCCTTGTTGTGCTCGTCTATCCACCAACTCTATCTACCCCAAGAGGTAGTGGGCAGTTTTTGCCCTGTGTCTCGGGCATCGGTCTGTCCTTTTTCAGTGTACGAAACGAGGTTCCCTCATGTCAATAGCGGTTGAAATCGCCCAAAAACTCACCCCAGCTGAGCGTAATGTGCTCGGACGGGCGGGCGCGTTCCGCTGGTTTGGTTTGCCGCATCCCTGGCAACCCACGCCCTCTCAAGTGCAGCTTCTTCGTCGGCACCTGCACGGCGTGCGTGCGTTGTTTGCTCCCGTTCCCACCTACCTCGGCGCGTATACCTTGACCCCGCTGGGGGAACAGGTTGCGGCGGTCTTCTTAATGGCCGTACTCGAGGAAGTGCAGCAGACAGAATGGCTCGCGGGTCGTCTCACACCGCTGCAACGGTCTGTGCTGTGTCTGGTCGCAACCCTCGGTGATGTCACCGCGCTTGAACTTGATTCCTTCCAATACATTGTTGTGGCTAGTGCGCTCGCCAACCCTGAGTATGGGTTGCTTGACACCCAGGACTTCCGCGACGAAGTGCATTTTACTTTGACGCCGCTGGGTGATGCGGTGGTGGAAGAGTTGCTGGTGGGGGTGCAGCATGACTGAGTGTATGCATTGCTCCATGGCTCAGCTAAACGAGATTCAGCGCGGGGTGTTGCTGCGCGTCGTTGCCGATGGCTGCATCAGGCTTACCACATGGGGGTCGTCGTGTACGGAATTGGCCTCCTGGGAAGACGGATTCTTCCCTGCCGAACTGTCCTACGCTTGTGGGGACCTGGCAGCCAAGGGCCTCATCGCTGATATCGGCGAGAACTATTTGGCATTGTATCGTCCCACTCTTGCCGGGGTCCGGTGGGTCATGGGCTGGTTGCAGGCATTCATCGCTTACCCACCGCACGAGGGGTGCTTGCATGAATAACGCCCTCGATCCAATGGTCCGCGCATGGATCACCCTGCTCGACTCCGCAGAGGTGCTACGCCGGACCGCCCCTAGCCGCGATCCTGGGGCCTGTGACCGCGTCGGCCAGGCGGTCGATCTGCTGCTGCGCCACGAGCATAGCATGACCGATGCCCAGCGCGAACTCGCGCGCCGCACCGTCTGGCTTCGCGATAACCCCGAGCCGTTGCCCGATGATCGCGCCACCTGGGGCCGCTGCAATTGCCCCACCTGCACCCTGGCACGGCTCCGCAAGGGGGTGATGTCCCGCTAGCGTGCTCTTGGCCAGCATCCCGGCTATTCATGTGATGCGCGGCTGGCAGACCCGCCCCGTCTGCTTCTATTCTCTCCGCCCCAGCTGGGGCAGAAAGCGATTACCTCCCGTGATTGATGCGTTCTTCACGATCGACAACTTCATCACGATGCCCATGCCGGTCCTCGACGAAACCGAACAGGGCTACCACCTCGAGCAGCGTCTGCAAGTCAGCGGCAAATCCGCCGCCGACGAGAAGCAGATCATGGTGGAATTCCAGATCGGCGAGCAGTATCCCGAAACCCCCGGCGAGGGCGAACTGACCAAGTGGATGGAAGACGGCGAACTGCTGCACGCTTTCTGCCTCAACGTCGTCGCCCGTCCCTTCGCCCAGAAAGAGGATGAAGAGAGCCGCAAGAAATACCGCCGCGTCGGCAAAGAGGTCAAGATCGGCGACACCATTGCCCATCTTGACACCATGATCGTCTACAACGGCTATCGCATGATCCCGGTGGCCAGCAACCCCGACCCCCTCGAGATCCTGAAAACCGTGCATGGGGCGTACAAGCGTCGCCAACGTGACTACCTCACGCGGCGCAACGCCGAAAAGCTCAATGACCGCATGGCGCAGATCCCCACCCAAGTGGAGGAAATGAAGAAGCGCCGTGCTGCTCAGCAACAGGCTCAGGCCGCGAATGCCCCCACGCCACCCACTGATGGCACAACCCCCAACGGTCGCCGCCGCTAGTTCCTTTGGGGACAGGTTGATCCTGCCCCCATCCCGTATTTCCTAAGGAGCCTCCATGTTTGGACGAAAAGGCCGCCAAGAAGATGGCGTGGCACTGGCCCTCAAACAACTTGAACAACAAAACGCGGGGCTGGTGCGCCTCGCCCATTTCTTCGCGGGGCTGCTGGTGATCGCCACCTCAGTCGCCTCGCTCATCGCCCTCGCGGGGGATACCGTGCAAGCCGTGGTGAGTGAGATCCAGCATCATCCCGACCAGCTGCGGGTCCCCATCCTGGCCTCGATCTGCATCACCTTCTTCCTGGTGCTCGCCATGGATACGGGCATGCTGCTCGCCGCTGGTCAAGTTCGCGTCAAACTCGCCCGCCATGCCCAGATGGGCAGCATGGCCTTCGACCTCGTGATCCTCATCGGGGTTGCTGTGCTGGAAGCGGGGACCTATTGCTACATGCTGTGGCAGTACGAACCGCCGGCTAACCAACTGGCGGGGACACTCATCATCGCGCGTGCGCTGGCGGTGCCGTTGCTGTCGATGTATCTGGTGATGGCCCGCCCGGTGACGGTGATGCCGGGGGATATCTTGCACCTCGCCTCCCTTGCCTCGGGGACGGGGTTCCTGCATGATGTGGCCGATATCGCCTCGAATAAGATGTTGCCCACCAAAGCCACGCAGCGCAAGATGCGGATGTTCGCCGCCGCCTCGCAGCTGACCCCCGCGCAACGCACTTCGTTGGTCAATCTCATCAAGGCAGCGCAGGATCCCGAGGGGGATGAGGATGGCTTGACCTTCCTCGATGAACCTGCCGTGGTGATTGAAGCGGATCCGCCCAAGCGCCCCAATCCCCTCGCGCTGCTGCGGGCGCGTTTTCGTCGGCAGCCCAAAGACGACATCGCAGCTGAGGGTGACGACGATGATGCGGATGTGACCCCACCCCCCAAAGGTAACCGTCGCCGTGCTCTTGCCGCTGCGGGTCGCTCAGCAGGTACCCGTGAATCGCATGGAAGGGAGTAAGTGATGGCTTCTGCGCGTGAAGCGGTGTATCCCACGCCCTTGCTCCAAGCGTGGCGCAAGGTGTTCCTGAACCGCTCGCTCCCCTACGTCGCGCAGTACCCC
>JACDGC010000215.1 GCA_013815535.1 Ktedonobacterales bacterium | reverse complement strand
GGTGGAAGCGATCCGCACCGCCGCGATCACCCAACGGGCTCAGGGCAACGATGCCGCCCAGGCCAACGCGCTGCTCACCTGGGCACAGGAACGCACAAACGCCGAACTCGAAAGCATCACCCGCGCCTTCAGCGTCTATTTCCATGTCATCAACATGGTGGAGGAGCATCACCGCGTGCGCGTGCTGCGCCAGCGCGACGACGGCACCACACCCGTCGCCGACTCGGTGGCGGCGGCATTGGAGGAACTGACGCGCGAAGGCGTGGCGGCGACGACCGTGGCGGCCACCTTGGGTGAATTAGCCGTGCGGCCAGTCTTCACCGCGCATCCCTCCGAGGCGCGGCGGCGCACCTTGCTCTTGCATCTGGAGCGCATCGCGCGGCTGCTGGAGACATTAGACAATCCACAAAACACGCCACATCTGCGCGCCGAGGCGTTGGATGACCTCCGCACCCAGGTGACGCTGCTGTGGCAGACCGCCGAAACGCGCACCGAACGCCCCACCGCGCTCGATGAAGTCGCCGCGATGTTGGGCGTGTTGACGGGCGCGCTCTATGATGTCGCGCCACGGGTGCAGCGAACGCTGGAAAGCGCCGCCCCCGGCACAGGGTTGCCGCCCTTCTTGCAACTCAGCACTTGGGTGGGCGGCGACCGTGATGGCAACCCACGCGTGAACCCCGAAGTGACGCGGGCTGCCGCGCGCCTGGCCCGCCGCGCCATCTTGCGGCGCTATATCGAAGAAATGGGCGCGTTGGGCCGCGAACTCAGCATCTCGCAACGCCTGAACGGCGTGGACCCCGAACTGATGGCGTCGATTGAGCAAGACTTGGCTGATCTCCAAGAGCAGCGGGTCGAGGAGTGGGCCGACGAGCCCTATCGCCGCAAATGCGGCCTCATCGCCGAACGGCTGAATCGGGCGCTGCGCGACGAACCCGGGGGCTACCGCGCCGTTGACGCGTTCCTGCGCGACTTGGCGCTGCTGCAAGCCAGCTTGCGCGCCCATCGGGGTGCACGCGTCGCCAATGGCGCCCTGCGCGACCTGATGGCGCGCGTCCGCATCTTTGGCTTTCATTTGGCCGAGATCGAGATCCGCCAGCATGCCGAGCGCCACGCGGCGGCGGTGGCGGAACTGTTGCGCTTAGCCAGCGGAGACGCCTATGAAGAACTGGACGAGACGGCCCGCGTCGCGACCCTGACGGCGGCCCTGGCTGGCCCGCAACTGGGCATCCCGCGCGAGGCCCTGTCGCCCGCCACCCGCGAAGTGCTGGAAACCTTCGTCGCGCTGGGCGAGATTCAAGGGCAACAGGGCGCGGCGGCCTGCCAGACGGTGATCATCTCGATGAGCCGCGCGGCGAGCGATGCCCTGGCGGCCCTGTTGCTGGCACGCGAGGCGGGCCTCTTTCGTTGGGATGGCAATGGGCAAGCAACCTGCCGCCTGGATATCGTACCCCTCTTCGAGGAGGTCGATGAATTGCGGCGTTGCGGCGCGATCATGGCGGATCTCTTCGCGAACCCCGCCTACCGCGCGGCCCTGGCCGCCCGTGCCAACCGCCAGCAAGTGATGATCGGCTACTCTGACAGCAACAAAGACGCGGGGTATCTGGCCGCCACCTGGCAGACCTACCGCGCGCAAGAAGACCTTGCCCTGGCAGCCAAAGCGGCCGACGTGCACCTGGACATCTTTCATGGGCGCGGTGGGGCAGTGGGGCGCGGGGGCGGGCCAATGGGGCGGGCCATCCAGGCGCGACCAGCGGATGCCCGCTTTCCTCGCCTGAAAGTGACTGAGCAAGGCGAAGTGATCTTTGCGCGCTACAGCCACCCCGCCATCGCCGAGCGCCACTTCGAGCAGATCATCAATGCCTTGCTGCTCTCGGCATTGGGGGCCGCCGAGCCGCCACCCAGCGCCGCATGGCTGGCGCTGATGGAGCAACTGGTCACCGATTCGCGGACGCACTATGGCGCATTGGTGCACCACACGCCAACCTTCCTCCGCTTCTTTCGCCAGGTGACGCCTTTCGCCGAACTCAGCAGCTTGAACATCGCGTCGCGCCCCGTCAGCCGCAGTGGCACCGCGCCCCAACGCCTGAGCGATCTGCGTGCGATTCCGTGGGGCTTCAGTTGGGCGCAGGTGCGCGCGAATCTGCCTGGCTGGTATGGCCTGGGCACTGCCTTGACCGACGCCATCGCGCGCGATGAGCTGCCAACCCTGCAAGCGATGTATGCGAATTGGCGACCATTCACCACGGCCATCGACAACGCCCAACGCAGCCTGGGCATCGCCGACATGCGCACCTTTCAACGCTACCGCATCCTCGCCACGCCGGAAGATAGCGTCATCGCCGACCGCATCTTCGCTGAGTATGACCGCAGCGTCGCGAGCGTCTTGCGCGTCACTGGCCAGGCGACCTTGCTCGAACACACCTCGACCCTGGCACGGGGCATCCGGCTGCGCAATCCCTACCTCGACGCGCTGCATGTGGCCCAGATCACGCTGATGCAACGCTTTCGCAGCCTGCCCGACGATGCCCCCGACCGCGCCGCCCTGCTAGATACGATCCACCACACCATCAATGGCATCGCGGCGGGCTTGCAAGCAACGGGCTAGTCATTGGTGAAATATCGTATCACCCCCGGCTTGGTTGGAAATCACACTCCCATGGGGATGATACAATGGGTGGCGAGCGCGCTACTGCTCACCACATCATCACCCACCACATCTCGTGAAAGAGGCACTCATGGCACAGCCAACCACCATCGCGGCCCCCTCATTGGTGGGGCAAAAGGTCGCGCAAGCCCAGGGCGTGCTGGCGGAACTCGGCGTTGATTGCTGGATCGTCCAGTTCGCCCAAGAGACGGGCTTGCATCCCGATCCGGTGCAAAATCTCTTGGTTGGCACGGATGTGACGTGGCTCTCGGCCTTCATCATTCCCGCGAAGGGGACGCCGACGGCCATTCTCGGCTCGCTCGATGTCGAAAAAGCCCGCGCGGTGGGGGCCTATCCCAACGTCATCGGCTATGTGCAGGGGATCGGTGAGCCGCTGCGCGCGTGGTTGACGCAGCACGACCCCCAGCGCATCGCCATCACCACCTCCACCAGCGACCATGCCGCCGATGGCATCACCCTGGGCAACTATCGCCGCCTGGTGGCGGCATTGCGGGGCACCCCCTACGCGAAGCGCCTGGTGCCCGCCGATGGCATCGTCCTGCGGGTGCGCGGGCGCAAACTGCCCGCCGAGGTCGCGCGCATCCGCACTGCCTGTCAATTGACCGAGGAACTCTTTCGCGAGATCACTGCGCGGCTCGTGCCGGGCGTCACTGGGCGCACCCTCAACGCCTTTGCCCATGAATGGATGCGCGCACGCCAGCTGGAACCCTCATGGGAAGCCGACTCGTGCCCAATGCTGATGATGGGTTCGCGCACCCCAGTTGGCCATGTACCCGCCGGAGACATCGCAGCGGAGCTTGGCGACACCGTCTTTTGCGATGTGGGCGTGGCCTACGAAGGATATCGCTCAGATATGCAGCGCACGTGGTATCTGCTGCGCCCTGGCGAGACGGCCCCCCCCAGCGAGGTCGCCCATGCCTGGGGTACCCTGATGCGCGCGGTAACGGCGGGCGTCAAACACCTCGTCCCTGGCAACAAAGGCTGGCAGGTCGATGCCGCCGCGCGCCGGCAGATCGTGCAAGGTGGTTTCGCGGAGCCGTCCTTCGCCTTTGGGCACCATCTGGGCGCGAACGCGCACGATGGCGGCGTGGTGCTCGGTCCCCGGTGGGAGCGCTATGGCAAAGCCCCCAGCCTGCCCATCGAAGCCGAGCAGGTCTTTGCCGTGGAATATGGCATTCCATCGGGCGCGGCGGGCTGGGTGAGTGTCGAGGATGACGTGCGCATCACCGCCAATGGCGTCGAATGGTTGGCGCCACCGCAGCGCGACATCTGGTTGGTTCAGCCGGAGTGAGCTACGCGGTGAGGCGATAGCCCACGCCCCAGACGGTGACGATGCGGTCGCCCACGTCGCCCAGCTTCTTGCGCAGCCGCATGATATGGCTGTCGATGAGCCGGTCGTCGCCGTCGGATTGCAGGCCCCAGACGCGCTCCACCAGATAGTCGCGGCTAAAAGCGCGCCCTGGGTGGGCCATCAGCAGCGCCAGCACGTCGAATTCACGGGGGGTGAGGTCCAGCGGCTCATCAGCGATGCTGACGGTGTGATCGGTGGGATTGAGCCGCAAAGCGCCAAGGCTGAGCACCCCCGTCCCCCCCACCTGAGCATCGAAAGCGACGCGACGCAGCAACGCCCGCACGCGCGCCAGCGCCTCACGCATCCCGAAGGGCTTGGTCAGGTAGTCATCCGCGCCAACCTCCAGGCCCAACACACGGTCCACCTCTTCGCCACGCGCAGTCAGCATCATGATCGGCATCAGATGGCTCTGGCGCACCTGACGGCAAACCGTCAGGCCGTCCTTGCCGGGCAACATCCAATCCAAAATGATCAGGTCGGGGGGCCGCGCCTCCACTGCGCGCAACGCCGTCGCCCCATCGAAGGCTTGCGCCACCTCGTGCCCCTCGCTTTCTAATTGAGCACGCAGCAGATTATTGAGATCGCGCTCATCCTCCACAATCAATATGAGTGCCATGGCATTCTCCCCCTTCACGATATCACTCGGCGGATGAACCAACCAAGCGCTCCCAATCAGCCCGCCCCAACGAGTATTCCACTTCGTCGCCATCCCACACAGTTTGCGATGCCACATGCGTTTCGCTTTCCGCGACGAGCTCTGCTGAGGTAAAGCGAAACGACCGCACCAACGTCATGCCGATTTTTTCCATGACACGCCGCGACGCATCATTATATTCATAAGTGGTCGCGAAGACGCGCTGCACCCCCAGCTTGGTGAACCCTTGGCGCAGCAAAGCGCGTGCGCCCTCAGTGGCGTACCCCCGGCCCCAGGCAGCTTGACGGAGCCGATAGCCCAAAGTGACATCCTGGGCATCAGCACCGTTCAGAGGTCGCAGGCTAAACCACCCAATGAAGTCGCCGTTGTCCTTTGCCAGCGCGGCCCACACACCAAATCCATCAATCGGCGCGTAGGAATGGAGAAACGCGGGGAGGACGTCACTGACGATCACCGCACGTGGGGTGGCTGTGCCCCCGTTGAGATAACGCATCACCGCCGGATCGCTATCGAGTTCACACAGCAGATCGACATCCGCCATCGTGAAGCGCCGAAGGGCCAGCCGCTCAGTTTCCAAGACGCTCCGCATCCCGCCTCCCTGGTGCCATTCATCTGCTGGTGCAGTGTCTGCAACGTATCATGCGGTGGGCGCGGGAGCAAGAGGCAGCAGCAATGTGAAGGTGCTGCCCTCACCGACGATGCTGCTGACGCGCAGATCGCCCCCCATCATTTGCGCCAGATCGTGCGAGATTGCCAGCCCCAGACCAAAGCCCCCCGAGTCGCGCGCCCGTGAAGCATCCGTGCGATAGAAGCGATCGAAAACATGGGGCAGATCATCTGCGGCGATGCCCATGCCCGTGTCCGCGACAACGACCGCGACGAAGCGCTCTTCTTGCGGGCGCACCTGCACGGCGACAATGCCCCCCTCCGGCGTGTAGAGGATGCCATTACGCACCAGATTCATCAAAATTTGCGACAGGCGCAAACGGTCGCCCCAGGCAAACGGGGTCGCTTCGACTTCACAGATCAACCGCACGCGCCGCTCACGTTCCGCCAACGGGGCCAGGGCATCACAGACCTCGCGGGCGATGGCACCCGCATCCATCGCGCTAAAGACCAGCGGCACTTGCCCCGTGTCGCTGCCCGCCAGCAGCAGCAGATCGTCCACCAGGCTGCCCAAACGCCCACTCTCGCGGCTGATCACCGTCGAGATGCGCTGCACAGCTGCGGCATCGAGGGGCATGCCCGCCGCAACGGCCATACTCAGTGCGTCGGCATGGGCACGGACAGAGGCGAGCGGGGTGCGCAACTCGTGTGACGCGTTGATGATGAGCGCGCGTTGGCTGCTCTCGGCGGCATCAGCACGGGCGCGGGCCTGGGCGGTGGCGGTGCGGGCCTCGGCCAGCCGCAGTTCGCCCTCGCTGGCACCCAGCAGCGCCCGCGCCAGTTGACCATTCACCCAAGCCAACGCATTGAAGCCGTGCAAGGTGCCCAGCAGCACCACGATCCCTAGCGGCATCGAGGGCAGCAGCAGCAAGAAATTCGTCCAACTCCAAGTGCCATCGAGGATGATGCGTTGCCCCCAGATGGTGACGGTCTCGCCCTGTCCCGCGATCTGCCACGAATTGAAAATCGAATAATTGATGAGGTATCCCAGTGGTTCCAAGGCCAGGGCGAACCCCACGGAAAGCCCCACCACAATCACGACGAAGAGGATGATGCCAATGGGAAATTTCAGCAGCACGAAGGCGAGCCGCTTCCAGGTTGGCCCATACACCAGATAGGCACGCGTGCGCTCCCACAGGCTCGGGTTGGGGCGGTCGATGGGCGACGGTGGCGGCGTGATGGGCACGCCCAACAGCGTCGTCGCCAGCCAGCGCTCGCCCTCACCAAACCACCACCACACCACACCCGCCAGGGCTAAGATGCCCGCGCCAACGACGATGGGCAGCATGCCGATGCCCGTCGAGATGAGCGTCACCAACACGACGAAATACGTGATGCCCAGCGGGAATGCTAGCAGATCGTAGAGCAGGCTGCGATACGTCTGCCCCTGCCATGCCA
>JACDGC010000214.1 GCA_013815535.1 Ktedonobacterales bacterium | reverse complement strand
GATCGCGGGGGAAGCAGTCACCCACTACAGACGCCACCACCACCCCAAATACCAGTGAAAAAAGTGGGGACGATGGAATGGCTGGAAAAAAAGTCACAGCCTTACATCGTCATCGCCACCACCATCGCTGCGGTGATCCGAGGCTTCTATCTCTTTACGGATAAGCTGGTCAACCTCACCCAATTGCCCTGGTTGAACCTGCCGCTATCGGTCGTCACCGGGATCATCATGAGTATCGTCAGTGAGCTGACGATCTCCATCGCAGGGCGTCGCCACAAACTCTACAAGCAGCAGTTGTACATCGCCAAGATGTCGGCGGCGAATGCGACCAAGCAGACCAAAGAGATTTGGCAGGTGGAAGTCGAGCGGCTTAAAGATCAAGTCGCTGCGAATATCCTCGCCATGCGCGTGAGCATGGTGATGTCCTTGGTGGCCGCATCCTCGTACCTAATTGACTCCACCGGGGCGCAAGGGCTCATCTCGTTTCTCGTCGCATCATCTCTCGCGGGGTACGTCTTGTACATGATGTATTACCATGGTGTTCAGACGGACGAAATTAAAGAAGATGGCTCCCAGGAAACTGCCGACAACATCCTTGACACCCTCAATGCGATCCGCATTGAGGAGGTGCAGCGCCTCCGCACCGAGTTACAGAACATGGCAACACTGTCCGTCCCGGCACGTCTCGCCCTCATCGCGTCCGGCCTCCCCATTACCTCACAGAAGGCCGTCATGCCCACTGTCCGCCTTCTGTTGAAGCAGGAGGAACCAGAGGAGGAGCGTACCGACATAAGCGGCTGGTACACCATGAAAGAGATTGCCCTGCACATGGGTGAAGACCTCATTCATGGCAATGCCGACAACATTACCCGCAAATACCGACGACGGTGCGCGGACAACGCCCACAAGTTCCCAGAATCGATCCGCCTCGATCCGATGCGGGGCTGGCTCATCGAACCGGAGTTTGCGAAGGAGTTTTTTGACCTACCAGACAGTGATGTTGTCGTGGGTAACGGGACCATTGTTGACGCCAATCCCCCAAATATTTCATAATTTAATGGTATTTATGGTCAAGTTAGAGGAGGTGAATAAGCGGGCTGGCGAGTGATCCGTTGTTCCGAAGAACCGGATCAGACGGACGAAGATCGGACACACAGCGGACAAGCGGTTCGCTGTGTGGACCCCAACGGCAAGGAGCGACTTGCCCCAAAGATGGCTGATGATGCGCGGCGAACGGGTTTGTCCGCTGTAATTAAACAAGTGACAAACGAAAGGAAAGCAATGAAGCGTTGGTTTTACGTCGATGCCCAAGGCTTCATCCGTGAGGTGGTGGCCCTCCCCACCAACGAGGGAGACTTGCATCTCTACGTCCCAGAGGAGCATTCACCGACTGGATGGCAGTGGTCCGGCAGGATCGGCAAAGATTTTTTTGCTGATCGTGATTCCGCCGTGGCCCAAGCCATCACCAACGTCGATCATGCGCTGAGTGCGCTCCAATCCTACCGCCAAACATTGACGGATCACGTGAAAGGAACTGATCATGGGACTGATGCGTTACTACGGCACTGATGTCGTGGTGAATATCGGGCACGAAGCCCTTGACCCTGTGACCGTGGCGCACGACCATGTGCGCTGCCAGTACCATCGCGGCTGTGTGGTCCCTGCGGTGTATCGCCAATGGGTTGCGGAAATGGGTGCCCTCACCTGCGCGATGCACCAGCCCGTGATGCTGATGCGGCTGTCACTGGATTTCCAATGCCAAGACATCGAGGCATTGCCCCCGCTCCCGCCCTATGAGCCGCTGGGAGTGCGCCCAGAGTTCGTGCCGCTCGACGTGCTGCCAGAGGGGCATGCCCGCGATGTCTTGGTCGCCAAGGTCGCCGCCCATACCGCGTACATCGATCTCATTGAGGACGGCTTTCCTGAAAGCGGATGGCGGGTCGATGTCCTGCCTGATGCCTACGCCACCCTTGATGATTACCTTGCCGCCGTGGCCGCTTGGGACGGTGTCAGCCCCATTGAACAGTGGCACGACTACCCGTTGAACGAGTGGGCGCAGGGGTATCGCTAGCCCACGCCAGTATCGCTAAGGAGCATCACGATGTTGGTCTTGCGTCGCAAAGCGGGCGAGGCGATTGTCCTCAACCAGGTCATTAAGATTGTTGTCCTCGCCGTCGAGGGCGACCGTGTGAAGCTGGGCATCGAAGCCCCGCCCGATGTCATTGTGGTGCGCGAAGAATTGCTGAATGAAGCGCGTAGCAGCATCACACCCCATCAATTCCGTGAGGAAGACCCGCAATGAAGATAGACACGGAAATCTACAAACTGCTCGTGCGTTGCATCGCCGATCTTGAAATTTGGTGGACCGTTGAGGGGCGTTTCCAAGTCCTGAAAGAAGCCGGGCTACGTAGCCTCATTCCGGTGCTGCACCTTGAAGGGACAGCCCAAATTACGGCAGGTGCGGTGGTACGGGAGTTGGAGTACCGTAATGCTGAGGTCATGCGCGCGTTCCTCTTGGCCCTCGCAGCCCACGCTGATGCCTCACAACAAACAACCCTGCGTCAAATCACTGCACCACCCCGGTAACAAAACGAGTACAAGCAAAGAGGAGTACCCTTATGCTATTTGGTATCGCCTACATCTACACCCACGGCAACGGCAGCAATGACATCGCCATCGACATCGGCGGCTTCCGCCATCGCCTCGAAGTGGACGCCGATTCCCCGTACATTCGGCGTAGCCCCGACCTTGCGCTGCTGGCCGCGCGCAACGCGCAGATCACGATTGTCAGCGCAACCATGGATCAAGAAATCAACGATCCCCATCCCGCGTTCCCTGGTGGCACTATTGTGGTCGCGGAGTTCTACGAAGGTGCCCTACGCCTAGTGGACAACCATTGGGTCAATCCCGATGGGTCGCCCATTCCTGATCTGCCTTTTCCACTGTAAGCTATCACGTGCCGCTGTGGCACTGATGATACAGCAAAAGCGGCTGGCATGAGGTAGCAAGCCATCGCCAGCCCCCACATCCGTTAGGAGGATGCAATGTCGAGTATCGCACAATCCCCCGTCGCTGAGAACACCCCGCAGTTCCAGCTTGCCCATGCCGCCGAGGAGGGCCTTGCTGAGTTTGCCCGCAACAACATTTCCCCAGCCATGCCTTTTGCCGATGTCGCCCTCATTGTTCACGGCTATGGCATCCAATTCATCGTCAATACCCAAAGCAACCTCCGCGAACTGGTCGTCTTTGTCGATATGCACACGAAGGCTAATCGGCTGATGACGTATACCATTGATGGCGGGGAAACCCAGTTCAATTACGAGGGAGCCAGCGCCGCTACCGTGGACGTAGAGGCCATTGTACGCGCCATCCACCACGCCGCACGTGTGCGGATCACGGTCCCCGCCTGAGCCACTGCGTCTCATGAAACCAGTGCCGCACCCCATAAAAGTGCGGCACTGTGCTTACTTTGATTTTTCATTTTTACTGTTTTTTGTATAATTGACTATTACCGGACAAATTTGTATTCGGACGGCTCACTGTGAGGCTATTTTTGATCCCTTGCCTGACCACGTTTCATTCGATGGCATCTAACTGAATAGTCTTAGGTGGTGCAACAGCAACGGTTTCTTGCATGATCGCATCAATTTCGCCTGGCTCCATCTGAAAGACCTGGGCCAATCTCAGGATGTTGAACATCTCCGGTACCGCTCGTCCGCGCTCCCATTTGCTCACGGTCGAGACGTTAATTCCCAGTTTTGTCGCAAGGAGCATCTGACTCCAATAGCGCGACTCACGCAGTTCTTTCAATGTCATAATGTGGTCCTCTCGCTCGGCTGGTCGTTGTTGGTACTAGCAGTATAGCACGACTCGCCCATAGGATCAATGTACCAGTCCTAGTAAAAGCCTAGGTGTTACTTGACGATTATCTGTTTCTGTGCTAAATTGACATAGGCGAAACATAGTAAAGCACTAGGAAAGGTGATTGCCAATCATGTCCGACCTCGCCGTACCGTATGAAGATGCTCGCGCGCACAACCTGCGCGTGCGCTTCGTCCGCAATGCCCGCGCCCCTCTGTTCGACTATCAGCCCGCGCCGCGTCCGCAACTGATCATCAATCGCTTCTTTGGTCTTACGCGCGCCCAGGTGGCCGCGCTCATCGAGAGCGTGACGACGACGCTCATCACTGCCGAGGCCGACCACGACCGCCGCGAACACGGCTTGATTCGCGCACCACTCTTTGCCCTCGCGTCCTAGCTGATTGCAATCACCACCAAGACTGGGTATACTGAGGGTGGCTGTTGTTGTCTGCATGGTGAAGCCCGCTCATCTCTTTGGCGCAGGAGATGAGCGGGCTTTTTATAAGGGGCGGGATTTATTCGTCAATCGCGGGATTTTAACCGCTGGTTAAAATCGGCTTGGAGTTGATTCGCAATAATGTCCCAATGTGCGCGGGCAATCGTGGCGCTCACAGACGCATCACCATTAAGACATTCGGTAATAGTTACATCCCCTTGTTTCTTGGGAATGCCTATTATGAAGTCAATATACCCCATGCCTAGAAGGCAGGGGCTTGTCACTAGCTCTTACGACACACAGACACAGGAGCCGCGACCATCGGTTGATTGACCGCAACCGTTTGAATGTTTCGCGCACCGACGAAATCAGCCAATGCGGTATAGCCGCACTGCTGGCAAAGGAACTCAGATTGAGTACGTCGATTGGCCTTGGCACAATGCCCGCATTCTGGGCAAGTACGGGAGGTGTTGCGCGGATCAACCAGTGTGACCCGCACCCCCGCATGTGCCGATTTGTACGCAATATAGGTGCGCAGTTGGTAGAAGGCCCAGGAATGCCGCTCATACCGTTGCTCGTGACGAACCGTCAACCGCTCTCTGATGCCGGTCAGGTCTTCGAGAGCTAGTGCCTTGCACGACGCAACCGCTTTGGCAACCAGGGTTTTGCTGATGCAGTGATTGACATCAGACTGGAACCGCGCCTCGGTGCCACTCTTGCGCTTGGCTTTACGTTTGGCCGACTTGGTGCCGACTTTCTGCAATTCCTCCCGCTGGCGTTTGTACCGCGCCCGCACCTTACGAACCTGCTCACCCGTGAATATTTGCCCATCACTATCCACAGCGACATTGACGATCCCCAAATCCACGCCGATCACGCCGCCTGTATCGTCAACGTCAGGGGCCACACGACTTTGGGTGACATGCAAATAGTAGACACCGCGTCGCCACACCAGATCGGCGGTGCCACTCTCCCATGCGGGATCGGTCAGCATGGCGTGCTGCCGAGCACCCAAGATCATGCGACAGGTGATACGTCCCTCCATCGTCAAGAGTGAGACATGATCAAGGGGCTTAAACGAGTAGCTATGGTGATTATCCATACGCACGCTGCCACGCGGCCCAAACACGGGACACGTTTCCCGTTTCTTGGCTTTGACCGATTTGACGGCCTCAACGGCTTTCGCACGGGCATTGACCGCCAATTGCGCCGCCAACCCAAAGCGTTCGCGGGTTTCACCATACACCCGATGATGGGCGGTGTTGGTGTTGGTGATGCCCTCATCCCAGCACACCCGCGCAATCCACGCCGCCGCCGAGTTAAACGCCTTCATAGTGGCGGTCAACACGGGGTCATGCGTGGCTAAATCAAGTTTGATGCAGATAGTGCGGGTGATGTTTTTATTCATAAGAGTAGTATCGCACATTCATTTCAGCATGTCAAGGAAAGAGAGGTCCGCCTCCGGGCGGGTGGCGCTTCCTCCCCATGCCTCAAAGGCAGGGGTATCCGCGCCACGACTTTTGATGATACCGAAGCCTTTTTTCTCGTTTTCCATGATCGTGTCTCACTCTCCTGTTGTTAAGTGTTTGGAAACTCCGTGATGACTTGGGCCATGAGTTGACGGGCGAGGGGGATGGAAATACGGGAATCATCTTGTTCGCGCTCTAACTGCTGATAACGTTTGGCCCATTTAGGGAGGTTGCGCGTCCCCCATTTCTCGGTGGTAAAGGTGTGAGTGTCTACAGACACGTTGCTATGCCCAAAGTCTGCAATAAAGAATGCGAGCATATTGCTGTAGGGATTGCTGCTATCGGCTGGTCGGCGCGTGTCGCGTTGGTCTTCGAGCCAGTACAGAAAGACATCGGCATGGGTGAGAACATGAATCGTGGTTGCCATGGGCGTCTCGTTTCTGTGAAGGTGTGGGGAGGGTTGCCCTCCCCGATGGACGTTATTTATGGAGGATAATCAATCGCGTGGCGACGCCTGTGGGGCGATCACTGTTGGTGAAACTGTTGTCAGGCAGGGGCGAAACCTCGGCGTCAACCATCCCAAGCCATTCGGCGAAGTCGAGATACTTGGCCTCGCTGCGATACTCGAAGGCGGGCGAAGCGATGGCAACGAGCGTGCCGCCCTCGGCCAGCAGCGCATAGGCGCGGCGGATATGCTCAATGTCTTGCCCATGCTCGAAGGGGGGATTCATGATAATGCGGTCATAGGGCAGAGCATACGCGAAGCGCAAGAAATCGCATTCGGTTGGCTGGTAGCCTTTGAGGCGCAGGATATCGCAGAGCATCGGGTGAAGCTCTACCACGTCAAGCAATGCGTCAGGGTGCGCGCGTCGGATAGCATCTGCGATATCGCCCTTACCCACGCTGGGTTCTAGGACGCGCTGGCTTGGTTGGATATCCGCCACCTCCACGAGATGCGCCGCGAGATCCGGGGG
>JACDGC010000213.1 GCA_013815535.1 Ktedonobacterales bacterium | reverse complement strand
CTTCGTCAGAGGTCCATTTGCCCGCGCAAGGGCCGCGCCTCGACCTCAGCCATATGCGAGAATGGATGCGAGATCCCCAAACCGCGAGAGCAGGTGGCACTGATGGCGCACGACTCCCCCTCACCCATGACCGCGCGCATCCAGCGGGTCGTCGCTTCTCGGCCCCTTTCGGCCATCAACGCGCGCCTGCTGCATCACCTCGATCGCGGGGTGTTTCGGCTCAGTGGCGGGCGCACCTCGGCCATGGCGTTGCTGGCGCGGTTGCCCGTGGTCAACCTCACCACCATCGGCGCGAAATCTGGCCGACCACGAACGACGCCGCTCTTGGGCATCCCCGACCGCGAACACCCTGGTCGCTTAGCGGTCGTCGCCTCGAATTGGGGGCAAGCCCATCTGCCAGGGTGGTATTTCAACTGCAAGGCGCAGCCCCACGTGACCTGTTTGGTCAAAGGCACAACCGGCACCTATCTGGCGACGGAGATCGACGGGGCCGAATACGCGCGCTTTTGGGGCTATGCCGCGTCGATCTATGCGGGCTATCTCTCGTATGCAGGTCGGGCAGGCCGACACATCCCCATTGTGCTCCTCACCCCCACATCGGATGCTTCCTCATCCCCCGCTGCTACATCCGCATGATCGGCAGCACCCAACTCCCAATCATGATGATGAAGGCGGCACTCCCCCCGATCACAAAGACGTGGAAGACTTCGTGAAAGCCAAACACGCGGGGAAAGGGATTCGGCCAGCGCCGCGCATAGACGATGGCACCAATGGTATAGAGCACCCCGCCACCAATGAGCAGCAAGATGGCCACCACGGGCAAGCGTGCCAAAAAGAGCGGCAGCGCCAGCACGGCCAGCCACCCCATCGCCACATACAGCACCGGTGAGATCCAGCGGGGCAGGCGCGTGGTGAAGATGGCCAACACCAGACCCAACACCGCCAGCAGCCAGATGCTCCCCAACAATAAGACGCGTGCCCAGCCCGCTAAAACGTTGAAGCACAGCGGCGTGTAGGTGCCTGCGATGAGTAAAAAGATGTTCGCATGGTCCAGCGAACGCAACACCCCCCGCACGCGCGGCGACCAATTGCCGATGTGATAGAGCGCGCTGACGGTGTAAAGCTCGATCATCGAAAGCCCAAAGATGAGCAGCGACAGCAGTTTGGGGACATCATTACGGCTGAGCCAGCAATAGATGCTGGTGATGACGAATGCCGCAACCGCCGCGCCCGCGTGCAGCCAGCCACGCATCAGCGGTTTTGGTTGCACCGCGCCAGCTTGTGCCAAGGGAAGGCCCTCTGTTTCGTTTCTTTACAGCATAGCTGCTCGCCCGCAGAAATGCAACGTAGCTAGGGATGGCACGACGCATCGTTTGCCAGCAGCGCCATGTGGTATGGTCCATCGTCTTCTTGGCAATGAATTTTGCTTCGTTGCGTGGGTCGATGTTACCACCGCCCCGATCTCCGTATTCTAGCTGTGGAGGGTAATGGACGATGGATGCCGTACAGCAGATGCCAGGGTTGAGATGGGCGCAATTCCAGTTGGCCCTGCTCCCGCCAGCGACTCAAGCGGAGGTGACGGCCGCCCACGAAGCAACAGAGCAGGCTACGCGGTTGCGGCAATTCGAGGCGTTCTTTTACGCCTATGAGCGCCGCATCACTGGTTATCTCTGCCGCATGACGGGGGACGACCAAACCGGATTAGATTTGAGCCAGGAAACATTCGTGCAAGCCTGGAAACACTTTGATCACTTGAACGTGCCAGCGGCAGCGAAGGCCTGGCTCTTTCGTGTCGCAACAAATCTCGCCTTGCGGCACATCGAGCAGCAAAAACGCTTTCCCCGCGCGTCGTGGGATGAATCCCTTCCAGGGGCCAGCGATCCTGGCAGCCGTGTGGGGCTGCGCGATAGTGTACAGCGGGTGCTGGCCCTGTTGCCCCCCAAACAACGGTCGGTGTTGCTCCTTTATGAGATTCAAGGGCTCAGTTGTGCCGAGATCGGGCGTCTGCTGGGCATGTCGCGTGAGGCCGTCAAGGTGGCGCTGTGGCGGGGACGCGAACGCTTCCGCAGCGAATACCTGCGTGAGGAGGCCGAATGATGCACCCCCCTTGTTCATTACATATCACTGCTGAGACTCTCTCGGCCTGGCAGGCACAGCTCGTCGCGCCCGCTGAGCAACAACGCCTGGCGCAGCACATTCCCGATTGCCCTGCGTGCCGCCACACGCTCGCGCGGTTTACGCGCATCGCCCAGGCCCTGCAAACTCCCATCCCATTGCCGTCACAAGCGACGATCTGGCGCGGTGTGCGCCAAGCCATAAATACCGACTCTGCAAGAGGCTCACACAGCATGCCGATGAATAAGCGTGCAATCATCATTGGTGCCATGGCCAGTGCTGCTGTGGTGGTGACGCTGTTCGCGATCATCATCGTCTTCTTACCTGATGCGCACGGCCCCCCCACTGCGCTGCTGCCATCCGCGACGGCGACGCTGCCCGCGACGGTGGGCACCACACCGCTGCCGACCCATCCCGCGCCCACCACTACCCCGACCTTGGCTCAACCGGGCTGCCCAACGGATGCGGGGATTCCCTCGACCCAGATCGGCGACATCCTCGTCTTCATGCCACGGCTCAGCCCCATCACCCACCCCGGCATTCTCTTGACGGGCTCCCACACGGGCAAACAGGTGGCCCAGGTTGAGCAAGGCAATTCCCCGAAGTTTGGTAACGCCCTCCCCCAGATCCCCGATGATGACCGTGGGTACTATGTGACGTTGTGCAATACGGGCCGCACATCCCACATCCTCAACTCGGTGGGGCTACAAATCACCAGCTTCAGTGCGATGCCCAGCCCGCTCAACATTTGGGTGGGGTGCGATGTCGCCTTCAATGCCCGCACGCGTGCGGCTGGTTCGCTGGGCTGCGGGGGCTCGGCGGGTGGCACTGATATGCTCCACTTGACTTGGCCCAACAGCAGCGATGTGGGAACTTCGTCGATCAGTGCCATTCCCGCCGTCAACCTTGCGCCCAATACAAGCTACACGATCTCCATCGGTGTCGATCCCTTGCCCCACGCGGGTGCATATACCTTTGCCGCAGCCATGACCATCGATCAACAACTCCCCCAAAACCCCAGCTACGCGACCGCGGCTCCCTCCGCTGTGTTGATTACGGGCTCTGTGGCGCAGTTGTGGTCCGGGCAAGCGTGCCTCAACTCCCCAACCTGGCAAAGCCAAATCCCCACGACAACGACCGATCAATACTATGTCTGTCCTGAGCCAGCATAAAGGCAATGGGTGGTTTCAATCGCCCAGTGCCTCAGACCTAAGGTGCGTCCGTCACCCGCACAATCATGGACGACACATTCGACCTGAGGAGCCGATCATCATCGCTAGCTTCTCAGGCCGATGCGGAGCATCTATTCGGGGGTGATGCCTGCGAAGAGGTCCTTCATTGGTCTGGCTTGCATGCCGATGCACAATAGCGTGTCAGCCCTGGAAAAACCTCACTTTCCAGGGCTGATGTGTTTGCCATGATGCACCGTTTTGCAGCGGGGTTGTCGTCAAAACTGTCGTCAGAATTCTCGATATTTCTTAAAACATCAATTGGTAGTATGGACAGTATCCTATATGGTATTGGGTGATAGTTTTCTAACATACTCTATTGGATGGCATTTATAGGGTGAGACACCATCTGGTTTCGCAAAGCTCGATAGCTCAATCAAAGCGATATTTTGGAGTTACCCTTCTGACTTGTCAAGCTATCTAGCAATAGGCGTGCATAGGGCTGCTTATCGTGGATGAGAGCGGCTTCATTCATCCCCTCTTACGCAGCAAAAAGCGGGGGTTTGCTTGGCGTTGCAGTAGAATTGCAGTAATTGAATCCATTCATTGTTCTTATGAGGTCGCCATAGGGTACAAGTTTCTCAGTGATTGGAGCATGAGGTGTACACCTCACGCTCCAAAGGCAAACTCATGCTTATGCAACTCGCTTGAGTTGTCGTAATGGAGAAGCCTCAGGGGTAATTATCGTTTTGTCTGTGATGCCATATTTGGCTTTTGCCTCAGGGGTAGGAGAGTCTGGCTCATCAGACCAATGGAAGGCGAGCGAAGTCTCTTCCAACTGCTCCGCAATTTCGTGGAGCATTCGTGCTGATGTCGCGATCTCTTCTATCTGTGTCGCCATCTCCTCTGAGGAGGCTGCGACTTCCTCAGAAGAGGCGCCATTTGACTCACTGATGTTCGTGATGTTTTGGATAGCTTGCTGCACCCGCTGCGTGCTTGATTGTAGCAAGCCGACATATTGACCTGATTGCGTATTCGACTTTTCCACCTCTTGAATGCCGTTCTCGGCTTGCTGTGTTCCTTGCTGCATCAGGGTTGCGGCTTCGGTGGTTTCATTCACGGTGGCTTGCACAATCCCGCGAATCTCTTTGACCGAATTGGCCGCGCGCTGTGCGAGTTTGCGTACCTCATCGGCTACGACCGCGAAGCCCCGACCTTGTTCGCCTGCCCGTGCGGCTTCGATGGCGGCGTTTAAGGCTAGTAAATTCGTCTGCTCAGCAATTTCTTCGATGGTCTGCAAGATCTGGGCAATCTGCGAAGAACGCGCCCCCAAGCCGAGGACACGTTCTGTCGAGGCATCGACAAAGGATTTAAGCGACGCCAACGCTTGGAAAGTCTTGGCAGAGATGGCGTGAATCCCCAAACTCTGATCGATAAAGGTATTCAACTCCATTGAGGTCTCTGCCAAGTCAAGGGATTGCTGATGGGCACCCTGCGCCACGCTCTGAATTGACTGAGCCACCTGCTCCGAGGCTTCTTTGGAATGTGCGGAGGCTAAGGCAATCGTCTCGGATGACTGAGAAGCTTGCTGGCTTAGTTTACTCATAAGCCCCGCGAGCCGACGCAAGTCATTGACCATTTGCGCCATCGCCTGCATCAATTGCCCTATTTCATCCTGACTTCCATAACGAGCAACCAATGTATCGATGGGGGAAAGGTCACCCTGCGAAATGCGGCGAGTGATGCCAACCATCATGTGGAGTGGTTTGGCAAACGCGCGAGCGATGATAGTGCCCAAGAGAATCGCGCAGGCGACACCTGCCGCAATGGTCAACCCAATGACCCAACACATCATTGTATAAGTGTTGGCTGCGTCAATGCGCTGGCTGCTGGCGAACTTGATGTCATACGTATTCAACGCTTCAAGCGTTGTCGAGAGCGCTGCAGACTGTGGTGCCCACTGTTGATCCACTAGTGTGAGGATCTGTTGCTTTCCACTGGCGGAACGTTGTGCAGCGAGCGTTTTGATCTGTTGCAACGTAGCGACCCAGGTTTGTGCGGCCTGCTGGTAACTTTGCAGTAAACGCTGCTCCTGACTATTGAGCGCGAGATGTTGATAGGTGGCAACGATGGTTTCACGTGATTGCTCGTCGGTATCGGCTTGTTTGAGTTGTTTTTGGGTCAATGCATCGGTGGGTTCAAGCATGCCCAGGAAGATATCGCGGTCGATTTTGGGGCGCATGCGTCGGAGATCTGAGAGCGTACTAATTTTGGGAATGGTGCTGTTAGCGATTTGGTCAGTTTGCTGATACAGCTGGGTCATAGACCAGTAGCCCATTCCCCCAACGAGGACGGCAATCGCAGCAACGGCGAGAAAGCCCCACAAGAGCTTGGTGGCAACTCGGCGATCACGAAACCAATGCCGAGAACCAGTAGGAGGTTGAGGCGGGATCATGAAATGAAACTCCTTCTTACGATATCCAGTCTAAAGTTCCATTCGGCAAATTAGGGACTCTTCTTGAGAAGAAGGGATTCTCTAGGACTCAGTCAACCTGCTGTGCAAAGATGGAGGATAAGAACCATGGCCACTTTCATCAGGAATTATGGGTTCTATAGAGTACCTTGTATAGTTGTGCATAGGTATGCGTCAGCCCTGGAAAACGCACATTTTCCAGGGCTGATTTGTTTGTGACGATGTACTATTTTGCAGCGCTGTTGTCGTCAAAACTGTTGTCACCCTTGTTTGAAGAGTTCTGAATCTTTCATCTCAACATTTACAAGCGTTGTATGCAAAGCTGATGGCAAAAGGCTTAGCTGCGGCATCCGTAAGAAACCTGCACGTAGTATTACACAGTGCTCTTTCTGAGGCTGTTCGGCTTTCTTTGCTTCCGCGAAATGTCGCAGATGGAGTTCGCCCACCGCGAAAAGAACACGTAGAAATGCACGTTTATGATGAGTCTCAAGCTGCTCTATTTATAGAACATGCTCAGCGTGACCCCTTTGGACCGCTGTATATTGTTGCTATAACCACTGGCATGCGCCTCGGGGAAATTACGGCCTTGAGATGGAAAGATGTTGATTTAGATAAGGGGGTGCTGCAAGTCAATCAAAGTCTCGCTTCGGTTTTGGGCAAGATGATATTTGTGGAACCTAAGACGAGAAGTTCGCGAAGAACTATCCGGCTAACAAAGGTTGCTATATACGCGCTGAGGAAACAGCGCATGCAACATCTTGATCAGTCTCTTCAACTTGGGGAGAAGTGGAATGCAGATGATTTGGTTTTCCCTAATTCTGTGGGTAAGCCACTCGACCCACATGGTGTAGGGGTAAGACGGTTTCCACCATTTTAAAAAGTGCGGGTCTTCCTCGTATCCGCTTTCACGATTTACGCCATACTGCCGCAACGTTGATGCTCAGGCAAAAAATCAACGTGAAGTTGATAAGCGAAATGTTGGGCC